>JBEGMZ010000210.1:0-3833 GCA_041182745.1 Acidobacteriota bacterium | reverse complement strand
GGTGAGTATGCCGAGGTGATTCGTGCGCGGAGTGATCTGATCCGCGGGCTGGTCTATCCGGTGCCATCACCGGATGGACATGGGCTGGGAGTCCATTTCACCCGGACGCTTGGCGGGGTGCTGTTGCTGGGGCCGAACGCGCGGTATGTCGAGCGGAAGGACGATTTTGAGGCGGGGCGAGCCGAGCTGGAGAGTTTTCACCGGGCGGCGGTACGGATGCTGCCAGAGTTGAGGCTGGAGGACCTGCGGCCGGGTTACACCGGAATTCGGGCGAAGCTCCATCCGGCGAACGGGCCGGCTTTTGCGGACTTTATTGTCGAGAACGACCCGCGAACGCCGAACCTGATTCATCTGGTCGGGATCGAGTCACCGGGACTGACCTCCTGCCTGTCGCTCGCGCGGCAGGTTGCCGGGATGGTTCAGTAGAAGGCAGACAGGCGACAGATGAGAGAGAGGGCGGAGGGGCGGCGCTTAATGAGCCGATCCTCCGCCCTCTCTTCCGGTGGGCGACTCCGAGCTGCGTAGAGACTGGCGGAAGAAGCAACTTTGTTGAACAAGTCACTGATTGGTCGCCATTTCAGCTCGCGAAGTCCCAACGATGCCTGTTCCGATTTAGAGATCGAAACGATCGTTGTTCATGACCTTGTTCCAGGCCTTGACGAAGTCATGGACAAATTTCTCCTGACCGTCGGCGGAGGCGTAGACCTCGGCAATGGCACGGAGTTCAGCATTTGATCCAAAGACGAGATCGACCGGAGTGGCAGTCCACTTGACCTTACCTGATTGACGATCGAGCCCTTCGTAGACTCCCTCCCCCTTCGCCGACTTCGACCACTTGGTCGACATATCGAGCAGGTTGACAAAGAAGTCGTTGCTCAGGGTTCCGGGGCGGGCAGTAAAGACCCCGTGGGCGGCAGCGCCGGTGTTGGCATTGAGAGCCCGGAGGCCGCCAACAAGCGCGGTCATCTCAGGAACGCTCAGTCGCAGCTGGGCAGCCTTCTCGACCAGCATCGGGATTGGGGCCTGCTCCTGGCCTGCCCGGTAGTAGTTCCGGAATCCGTCGGCCGTTGGCTCGAGGAAAGCGAATGAAGTAGCATCGGTCTGGGCCTCGGTCGCATCGACCCGACCCGGCGTGAAGGGGACGCTGATGGTCACCCCGGCGCTCTTCGCCGCCTGCTCGATCGCGGCAACTCCGCCAAGAACGATCACATCGGCGAGGGAGACCTTCTTCCCTCCACTCAAGCCGGCATTAAACTCCTTCTGGAGAGCCTCGAGGCGGGGCAGCACCCTGGCCAGCTCAGCCGGGTTATTGGCCTCCCAGTTCTTCTGCGGTGAGAGACGGAGCCGGGCGCCATTGGCACCACCGCGCATGTCGGTTCCCCGAAATGAGGCCGCGGCAGACCAGGCGGTGCGGACCAACTCAGAGGTCGTCAGTCCCGTCGCGAGGATCTTCGCCTTCAGGTTGTTGACATCCGCTGCGCCGATCAACTTCGACTCAGCCTTTGGCAGCGGATCCATCCAGATCAGCTCCTCGGCCGGGACTTCCGCCCCGACGTAGCGGGAACGCGGTCCAAGGTCACGATGGGTCAGCTTGAACCAGGCCTTGGCGAAGGCGAGCCGGTACTCCTCCGGGTTGTCGAGAAAACGCTTCGAAATCTTCGCATAGCTCGGATCGAAGCGCAGCGCGAGATCGGTCGTGAACATGATCGGAGTGTGCTTCTTCGACTTGTCGTGCGCATCCGGGACTGTGCCGGCGGCCTGACCATTGGCCGGGATCCACTGGGTCGCGCCCGCCGGGCTCTTCGTCTTCACCCACTCATAGGCAAAGAGGTTCTGCAGGTAGAGCGAGGTCCACTTGGTCGGAACCGCCGTCCAGGCCCCCTCGAGACCGCTTGTCACCGTGTCACCGGCGTTGCCACGGCCGCACTTGTTGTTCCAGCCGAGGCCCTGGTTCTCGATCGTCTCCGCCGCCGGCTCCGGTCCAACGCAGTTGCCCGGGTTGTAGGCTCCGTGCGCCTTGCCAAAAGTATGGCCTCCGGCGATCAGCGCCACCGTCTCCTCATCGTTCATGGCCATCCGCCCGAAGGTCTCGCGAATGTCACGCGCCGCCGCCAGCGGATCAGGGTTGCCATTCGGCCCTTCGGGATTGACGTAGATCAGACCCATCTGCACCGCCGCCAGCGGATTGGCCAGCTTGCGGTCACCACTGTAACGCTTATCTTCAAGCCACTTCTTCTCCGGACCCCAGTTGACAACCTCCGCCTCCCAGTCGTCCGTCCGGCCTCCCGCGAAGCCGAAGGTCTTGAAGCCCATCGACTCGAGCGCCACGTTACCGGCCAGCACCATCAGATCGGCCCAGGAGATCTTCTTGCCATACTTGGCCTTGATCGGCCAGAGCAGCCGCCGCGCCTTGTCCAGGTTCGCATTGTCCGGCCAGCTGTTGAGCGGCTCAAAGCGCTGCTGACCACCATCGGCGCCACCACGACCGTCGAATGTCCGGTACGTCCCCGCACTATGCCAGGCCATGCGGATGAAGAATGGACCGTAGTTGCCATAATCGGCCGGCCACCAGTCCTGCGTCGTCGTCAACACCTTTGCGATGTCCCCCTTGAGCGCCTTCAGATCGAGTGTCGCGAACTCCTTCGCGTAGTCGTACTTCTCGTCCATCGGGTTCGATGACGCCCCATTCTGACGCAGCGGGCTCAGATCGACCTGATTCGGCCACCAGAACTGATTCCGCGTCGCATCCTGGCCCTGGGCGTAGGCTGCCGGCACCAGCAGAAACGATGGTGCGACCATTGCAACCATTGCAATCAGGGCAAAGCCCAGAACCGACCTCTTTACCTGTCTTTTCTCCATTCTACTTTTCTCCTTCCTCAATCAAATCATTCAAATCGTTCTACTTGTTCAAATCGTTGATCAACCCACTGCTCCAATCCGACCTGATCCCTTCCCTACGGCGTTGACCCTCCCGGTCTTAGCTCTAACCCGATCAGTGTCACAACTGCGCAGTTTAGACAAATACTAAATTGATACTAAATAAACACGGCCCTTATGATACTCCGCAACCCTGGAAACAGGAAGAGAAAAATGTGTGGATTTTTGGTGCCAGAGATGTCAAACCCGTGTTATCCCTGGCACATCGAGTGGGACAGCAGGTCGGGCGGAGCAGGTCAGGAAGAAGAGCGTTGACGGCGGAGGAGGTAGCGGAGGAGAAAGGCAACGACGATAGTGAGGGCAAAGGCAAGGCCGATGCGCGGGTAGTGCTGTTTGAAGAGGTCAGCGGCCTGTTCGCCAAAGCGGACAGCCATCCAGCCTTCGAGTGAGTAGCGAATGGTGCGACCGATGGCAATGGCGACAAGGAAGCGGCCAACCTTCATTTGAAAGACGCCGGCGGAGATGAGAAAGACCTTGAAGGGAAAAGGAGGCGGGAGGAGTGCGCCGACGACAACGGCTCCAAGATCGAAGCGGTCGATAAGATTGGAGACACGGGCGATCGTAGCCGGGTCGAAGCGGCGGAGAGCGGCGACGCCGGTGCGGCGACCGAAGTAGTAGGGGACGAGACAACCGAAGGTCGAGCCGACGATTGCGGCCGCGACATAGAGCGGCATGCGCGAGTGGTTGAGATGAGAAAGGGTCATCACGACGGCATCGGGGCCGCCGGGGAGTGGAATCATCGCGGCATCAAGAAATGAGATCAGAGGAATGCCGATGGGGCCGAGTCCGACGAGAGCAGTCTGGGTCGCCTTGAGAAGACCGGCAATGCGAGCGAGAAGAGCGTTCATAAGGATCAATCCGGGGGAAGTCAGTTTGTGACGTCGGTTAAAGATCTG
>JBEGMZ010000209.1:0-4186 GCA_041182745.1 Acidobacteriota bacterium | reverse complement strand
GACAGGGCATTCCGCACCATCTGGTCGACTTTGTCGAGCCGACCGTGTCGATGACTGCCGTCGAGTGGGCAGAGCTGGCGCGACAGACGATTGCCGGCATAGAGAGTCGTGGCCGGCGGGTCTTCCTTGTGGGCGGAACAGGCTTCTATTGCGGGCGTTGACGACCCGTTTCTTTGAGTCGCCGCCGATCGATCCTGGACTGCGGCCACGGTTGCAGCGGTTGATGGAGAGATGCGGACCGGAGCATCTCCATCGGATGCTGCGGAAGGTTGATCCCCGGCTGGCTGAAACCTACGCTCCGCGTGACTGGTCCCGCGTAATCCGGGCGCTCGAGGTCCGCTTCTCATCCGGACGCCCCCTCTCGGAGTGGCAGCGGCAGACACCGGAGGAGCCGACAGCGGAGGCCCGACGGCTACGCTACCTGGTACTCGAGCCCCCGCGCGAACAACTCTACGACCGGATCAACCGGCGCGTCGATCTGATGGTGGAGGGTGGGCTGCTTCGCGAGATTGAAGAGCTGATTGCGGCTGGCGTTCCACCGACGGCGAAGGCCTTTCAGGCCCACGGGTACCGACGTTTTGTGGAGTATCTGCTTGGGAAACGAACCCTTGCCAGCGCGATCGAGCAGATGAAGCTCGACACGCGCCACTACGCGAAGAGGCAGTGGACGTGGTGGCGAGCCCAGGAGTCGACATTCTGGTTGCGTGGATTCGGCTCAGAGCCGGAGGTAATCGAGGAGGCGGTCAGGGTAGTTGATGGGTGGTGAGAGCGGGGCGGATCGAGCCGTCGCTGGGAGACTCGATCCGCCCGCGGGTGTTGGATCAGGCCTTTCTGAAGTCGGCCATAAACCCGGCCAGCCTCTCGACCCCCGCGCGTGGGAAAGCATTATAGATCGATGCCCGCAGTCCGCCGACTGAGCGATGTCCCTTCAGCCCATCGAGTCCGGCCGCAGTCGCCTCCTTGACGAACCTCTTTTCGAGCTCCTCATCCGGCAGCCGGAAGGTGACATTCATCAGGCTGCGACAGTCACCTGCGGCGTGGCCGCGATAGTAGCCATCGGATGAATCGATCGCTTCATAGAGTATCCCCGCCTTCTCACGGTTCAGCTTCCAGATCTGCTCGAGGCCGCCGATCTCGTGGCGCAGCCATTTGAAGACGAGACCGCAGATATAGATCGCAAAGCAGGGTGGAGTGTTGTACATCGACCCATTCTTGGCCAGTACGCCGTAATCGAGCATCGATGGCAGGCCGGGTGGGATGCGTTGAAGCAGGTCGTCACGAATGATGACGATGGTCGCGCCGGCCGGACCGGCATTCTTCTGCGCTCCGGCGTAGATCAGGCCATATTTTGAGATGTCGACCGGACGACTCAGAAAGTTGGACGACATGTCACAGATGAGCGGGACGTTACCGGCCTCCGGTTCCTGTTGAAACTCGACACCGAAGATCGTCTCATTTGAGGTAAAGTGAAGGTAGGCGGCATTGGCGTCCAGGCTGATCTCTCCGGCACCGGGCAGCCGGTTGAAGTTGGTCGCAGCGGTGGTGGCGGCCTCACGTACCGATCCGAGCTTAGTGGCCTCCTTGATCGCCCCCTGTCCCCAGCTCCCGGTCAGAATATAGTCGGCGCTCCCGTCCTTTGGCAGCAGGTTCATTGGAATCATGCTGAACTGGAGGCTCGCCCCACCCTGGAGAAAGAGGACTTTATAGTTCGCTGGAATCCCGAGGAGGGCGCGGAGGTCCGACTCCGCTTCCTGGATGACAGTCTCGAAGGTGGCCGACCGATGGCTTACTTCAAGGATCGACATGCCGACTCCGGGCAGGCTGAAGAGGTCCCGTTGGGCCTCACGGAGCACCGTCTCCGGCAGGGTTGCCGGTCCGGCGCTGAAATTGAAGATGCGTTCAGTCATTTATCCGTTCTCCTGTCTTTCGATCTATTTACATTTTGTTGCAGGTTGTCGATTCAGATCAGATGGCTCAACAATCCGTCGCGAAGTTTCGGTTCGAACCAGGTCGATTTCGGAGGCATGATCTCGTCGGCGTCAGAGATCTCCATCAGCTCGTCGAGGGTTACCGGATGGAGTGCGAAGGCGATGGCGGCGCTGCCGCTGTCGACCAGCCGCTCCAGTTCGCGAGTTCCACGGATGCCGCCGACGAAGTCGATCCGCTTGTCCGTCCGAGGATCATCAATCCCAAGAATCGGCGAGAGCAGCAGATCCTGGAGCAGGCTCACATCGAGCCGGTCGATCACCCGGGCACCGGTGATGACGTCAGGTCGCACCTCAAGGCCGTACCAGGCTCCCTCGAAGTAGATCGAGAAGTGGCCGCGTCCCGGGGGGGTTGGTGATGCTCCAGAGCTGATGTCGAACTTTTCACCGACACGTCGAAAGAACTCGAGCTGATCAAGATCGGCAAGATCCCGAACCACTCGATGGTAGGGCAGGATTCGGAGCTGATTGTCGGGAAAGATCACCGCCTGGAAGTAGTTGTACTCCTCGCCGCCGGTGTGATTGGAATTTCCGGCCTTGAGAACCTCGCGGGCCCGGCTGGCACTCTTCGCCCGGTGATGGCCATCGGCGATATAGAGCCGCGGAACCTGGCCAAAGACCTCTTCAAAAGCAGGGTTAAGTGCTGCCGGAATCTTCCAGATGGTATGAGCGATTCCATCCGGGGCGATGAAGTCGAAGAGCGGTTCGGTTCTGATCAGCCCCAGGGTCAGCTCATCGATCACCGGGTTGGCGCGATAGGTAAGGAATACCGGACCGGTCTGGGCACGGAGCGTGAGGATGTGCCGCGTTCGATCGTCTTCCTTATCACGCCGGGTCCGCTCGTGTTTGCGAATGATATCCTGGTCGTACTCATCGACCGAACAGCTGGCGACGAGGCCGGTCTGCTCGTGATCTCCCATCCGCAGGCGGTAGAGGTAGAGGCTCGGCTCGTTCTCTGTCACTAGCGGGGCAGCGGCAATCAAACGGTCGAAGTTAGCGGCGGCTCGCGCATAGACTTCGTCCGCATAGTGGTCGGCCTCGTCAGGCAGCTCAAGATCAGGACGCGAGACCCGGAGGAAGCTCAGCGAGTTATCGCCGGCGAGGGTGCGGGCTTCGTCGGTATTAACAACATCGTAGGGGACGCTCGCCACCAGCGCTGCCTGCTCAGGCCGCGGTCGGAGGGCACGAAATGGCTTGATGATGGCCACAGATCAGATCTCCAGGTTCAAGGTTTGGTAGAGACGGTCACGGCTTCTTCAGCGCCTTCTCGATCTCGGTAATGAGGGTCTCACGATCGACAATCCCCAGGCGCTGGAAGACCCTGCGACCACGTCGATCGTAGACAAAAGTAGCGGGGAGGGTACCAGGCCAGCTCTTATCGACGACGTCGATCATCTCCTGCGGATCGTCGGTCTGCTGAAGAAACTGCTCGTAGGGGACTTTTCGGGCGGCGAGGAAGGGAACCACTGTCGAAGCAAGGTCAGCCTGGTCGTCGGCACTGATGCCGACAAACCGAACTCCGCGACTCTTCATCGCCTCACTGATCCGGATCAGTTCCGGCAGCTCAGCGACGCAGGGGCCGCACCAGGTAGCCCAGAAGTTGACCACCACCACCTTGCCGGGGGTGGAGTTGATCATCTTGCGGTAGTCCCGTGGGTGGAGCAGCCTGACCGGGGTGGATGAACTCATTGGTGTTGGTTTGGCTGCGGCTGCTGCATCAGGCATCCGGATGATCGGGCAACCGGCGGCGACAGTCTCTGGCGTGGTGATCGCACGACCGGCGAGCAGCTGGTCGAGAGCCTCACGCAGGTCGTGACGCATATCAGGGCGGGGACGGTGCGCGCTGTCGATTCGCCCCCGGTATCGAAGTCGACCCTGCTGATCGATGACAAAGACCGCTGGCGTCCGCTCCGCCCCAAAGGTGTCGGCGATCAGGCCTTCTGCATCACGTAGTATCGGGAAGGAGAGCCGGTTGGTCTCCGCGTCCGCCCTGATCTCGTCGACCGACTCGTTGGCGCTTGAATTGACTCCGAGCAGAACGGTGTCCGGACGTTGGCCATAGTCGAGATTGAGGGCGCGGATCCGCTCAAGGTAGGCCCGCGAGATTGGGCAGAGGGTGGAGATGAAGGCCAGGATCACGTTCTGCCCACGGTAGTCGACCAGGGTGTGCTTTCGCCCAGCGGCGTCGGTCAGGCTGAAGT
>JBEGMZ010000208.1:0-3558 GCA_041182745.1 Acidobacteriota bacterium | reverse complement strand
CATTTCAGGAAGCGCTGACAGACTACCTCGAGGGTACAGTCTGCCCCGAGGTCAGGTCGGCGTGCGCCGCGCATCGGCTCAGCTGTCGGGAGTGCCGTCGCCTTTGCGAGCAGGTGAAGGAGTCGTTGCGGCTGCTGAGGCTGGTCGGCGATGAGCCCCCCTCCCCCCGACTGGAGCTGGCGAATCTGGCGAATCGGATCGTACTTGCCACAACCCCGGGCGAGATGCTCGGCTGCGAAGCATTCGATCACCTTATCGGTCAGTATTTCGACGGTGTGATTATGGCTCCGGACTATCAGGAGTTTCAGTACCATTTTGAGGCGTGTGCGAGGTGTCGCCGGCTGCTCGCCACGATCGAAGAAGCGATCAGGTGCTGTCAGGATATTGGCCAGGTCGAATTCGAGATGCCACCCGATCTGTCGGGAAGGATTCTGAGCGCAACCACTGGCAAGGTTGGATGGAAGGCCGGGCTCCACCGGCGAGCGAGGGCAGCCTTCGATCGCATTGCCGGCTCAGCCGAACTTCCCCGGCTTATCGCCGCCAGCCTGATCATCGCGGCTGGCATCCTGTTGATGATCACCCAGTTTGGGAGCCTTGAAGGAGTGACAAACCAGGCTGACCTTGCTGTCAGCCGCGGCCAGATGAGGGTTCTCCGCACTGGATATGACGCACGCGCCAGTCTCGGACAGATGTCGGATGTCGTGACCGTAATGTTCAATCGACCTCCGAGCGGAGTTGTCGGCCAGTCGAACGCAACTGAGCGTGCCGACTCACCGGCGCGAACTACGACTGACCAATGACGATGACCTGTGTCTACCATCCGGGCCAGCCATCATCAAGTCGTTGCCAGACGTGCCAGCGACCGCTTTGCCGGGCCTGTGACCATCGGATCCGAGGGGTGAGCTGCTGCCAGGACTGTATTGTTGAGGGAGTAAGACTGCTGCAGAACCGGAGCCTCTCCGCTCCGGCCAACCCTCCGGTGAGAAGGCCGCGCCATCCCTTTCTTGCCCTGATCTTCAGCCTCTTCCCGGGCCTTGGCGCCGTCTACAATGGCCAGAACGTCAAGGCACTGCTGATCTTCACCTTAATTGCCGGGCTCGAGGCGCTCGCCAACCAGCTGACCGGTTCCCTCGAAGCTCTCTTCACTCGCAGTGGGATCGCCCTCTATCTCTACTCGATCTTTGACACTTACAGGTCGGCCGTGCGGGCAGGACAGGGATCTGATCTCTCAAAGGAGGATGAAGAGCTGCGAAATCTCCTCCGAAGAAAGACCCATCTGGCTGGAATCATTCTGATTCTTGCCGGCTCACTCGTCATCCTTGGTACGCTCTGGCCGGCGGCTCTCAACCGGTTCTGGCCGATTCTGCTGATCATTGCCGGGTTTGTCGGATGGAGAAGAGGTCACTTGGACATCCGAGATAAATAGAAAACCCCGGATCAATCCCGCAGCTCCAAGGATGGATGCCGCTGAACCGAACCGGGGAACGACTCAGTTTCCGGTCCGTACAGATGTCAGAAGGTGTCTCAGTGCCGGTCAATCTTCTTCCAGACACCACCTTCACGGGCACTGGCGCTGATCGCCTCGACAATGCGATTTGATTCGAGACCATCGGCGAAGGTCGGAAAGTTGACCTTATCCTGATCCTTCTCCATCGAGTGACCGTGCGAGATGAAGGAGTAGATATTGCGCATCAGATTGCGAAAAGCATCGGCCCAGGCCTCACCATGTCCCCCGGGGAGAGCGGCGTAGCCGCGTACCGACTCGTCCATCAGCGAGGGATCCTTCAACATGATCGAGTTTGGCTCAGAGCGACGCCCGATCCAGAGTGAATTTGGCTCTTCCTGACGCCAGGAGAGCGAGGCCGAAGCCCCATTCACCTCAAGCTGGAGGCCGTTCTTGTGGCCGGCACTCACCTGCGAGACCGAGAAGACACCCCGGGCACCATTCTCGAAACGGAGCAGGACGCTGGCGAAGTCCTCCGTGTCGACCGGATACTCCTCATACTCTTCCTCGCCTGACGCCTGCGCGAAGGCGTTGCGCGCCTGCTTCGGCTTCTTCCGCTGCGGGTAGAGGGTCGTGTACTCCGCCAACACCTGATCGATCCTCGACCCGGTCACATATCCGGCAAGGTCGCACCAGTGGGAACCAATATCTGCAACGCAGCGTGATTCCCCGCCCTCCTTCTCCAGCCGCCAGTTGTAGTCGGTTGGATAGAGCAGCCAATCTTGCAGATACTGACCGTGGACAAAATGCACCGCCCCGATGTCCCCACGACTCACCATCAAGCGAGCCTGCTGAATTAACGGATTGTAGCGGTAGTTGAAGGTGAGCGCATTGACCACTCCCTTCGCCTTCGCCGCGGCCACCATCGCCTTGGCGTCGACCGCATTGAGCGCGAGGGGCTTGTCAGAGATCACGTGCTTCCCCCGCTCGATCGCCGCCATCACCACCGGGAGGTGAAACTCGTTCGGAGTGCAGTTGTGAATCACCTCGACTTCCGGATCATCAAGGAGTGCCTCGACGCTGCCATATGATCTCGGAATATTGAGGGCACGAGCCTTCTCGGCCGCCTGCTCTTCAGTTCGGCCGGCAATCGCCACAAACTCGACAAAACCAAGGCGACGCGCGGCCTCAACGTGATGCGGCCCGACGAATCCGGCCCCAACCAGGGCTGTCCTTACTTTACGCATATGGAGACTACTCCTGAGGCTTGCCAGCCGCGGCCGCCTCACTCTCCTTCTTCTTCATTAACGCAGAGGCTTCCTCGGCGGTACGCGTCGCCGCTGAGGCAAGGTCCTTACGCCGTGACTCATCCTTGGTCAGCTTCTGCTGCTCGCGGTAGAGCAGGCCCTTGTAGAACATCGCATCAACGTAGCCCGGGTCAACATTGATCGCCTTCTCGATATATTCGAGCCCCTTGAGCACGCAATCTTCCGCCTTCTTCTTGTCAGCAAGAGCGGCCGGATAGTCCATATTCCGGTAGTGGAAGGCGTCATCAGCCAGCTTCGCCTTGTCCTGGTAGCGGGTGGTCTCGTCATAAGAGCAGGTCCAGTACTTGACCGCAACCGCATAGTAGGTCGTCGCCTTGACCTCGTTACTGACGACACATTTGCCCTCAGCGCGTTGAAGCATCCAGTTGCGCCACTCGTCGGCATTTCCGAGGTCGTCGTAGATCGAGGCGATATAACTGACCGCATTGTCATAGTTGGCGCAGTTGCCCTCACTCAGCTCGAGCGCCTTCTTGTATACCGTCAGTGTCTGGTTGGCCAGATCGGTGTTGATCCCGGTATCTCCCTTGTACTCCTTGACCATGGTCGCCCCAAGATAGAGCCAGGCCACGGAGTTGGTGGGATCGGTCTCGGTCGCCGATTTAAAAAATTCCTGGGCTTTCCTGAAATTACCCTGATTGTAAAGGATGGCACCCTGATTGAGCTGATCCTTGGCCATCACCTTATTGGCATATTCGCAGCCGGAGTTGAGGAGTGCCAGGGTCATTACGGCAGATAAGATAAGCGCGTGGTGAAAATGACGGATGATCTTCATAGCAGCGTTTCAGA
>JBEGMZ010000207.1:0-3697 GCA_041182745.1 Acidobacteriota bacterium | reverse complement strand
AGGGCCAGTGATCGTACCAATGTGATCGTGTTATTTGTGGCGGGTGTAGGGGCGGTTCGTGAACCGCCCCATTCTTTCGCCGGATTCGACTTGCCCTGAGATCGGGGGCGTGTCTCGATTTCATTCTGGGTTGGGCATTTTTGTCAGGATCTGGGGCGGTTCGCGAACCGCCCCTACATTCGTGTTGTCTCGATAGGGCCAGTGATCGTACCAATGTGATCGTGTTATTTGTGGCGGGTGTAGGGGCGGTTCGTGAACCGCCCCAGCCAAATTTTTCCCAGGGCGTTGCCCTGGGCTGGTATGCAGCGCCCCGTTGGGGCGCTTCAAAACGCGCTCGTGCAGATCCTGAGAGATAATGCGATTGCCCTGGGCAGTCAGCCAGGATATCGACGTGATCTGCAATGCATTGGTCAGGACTCGCGATAAGAGCACTCTGGATAAACAATACCCTTCACCCTGCGGATGGTTTTGGCAGGTTTTTGTGGTGCCCATACTTTACTCACTTTTATGGCCGCAGACACTTAAAATCCCGTTTCGTTTATTTTGACTATTTCTTTCGTTGCGAATATTCGATATGCTTCCCGAGGAGGAGCAAAAGATATGGCGACACTACTCAGTGATTTTTCTGAAACCATTACCCCGACGCCGGATGAGACGATTATTGCCCGGGAGAGCAGTCGACGACTTGCCCATTTCGTTGCGACCAGGCGGAAGAGGTCGCTTCAACTTAGGATCCAGCCCGAGGACGCACCGGAAGAGAGTGTCTCCATTCCGGAGTCAGCCTTTCGTCTTCTGAACGATATTCTCACCCAGATGGCAAAGGGGAACGCCGTGACGTTGATCCCGGTTCATGCTGAACTGACCACCCAGCAGGCTGCCAATATTTTGAACGTCTCACGTCCCTACCTGGTCGAGCAGTTGGAGAAAGGCGTCATTCCACACCGCAAGGTCGGAACCCATCGCCGCATACTTTTCAAGGATTTGATGGAATACAAAGAGACCCTGGATCGCAACCGGTTGAAGACGCTGGACGAATTGGCAGCCCAGGCACAGGAACTCAACCTGGGATATTGAAGAACCTTGCCCGACATCCCCAGAGCGTTCTGAAGGAACGCCGCATATACCCGAATGACCGTTTGGAGTCAGTCTACCCGGGGTGACCCCCCGGGATAGGGATACCACAATGAAGGCGTTCTGAAGGAACGCCGCATCGGGCGTGATCGGTTATGAATCTGTTCGAGTAATCTGCAGTGGTTACCTGAGCAGTAAGCTGGTTTCGGCTTGGCGCTACGTTTGCGATGAATTTGCGATGAATATGATAGTTGAGAATGGGCTTATGGCAGAGACCCCGCGCTAAAATTTTTCTGAGGGCAGGTAAGGCACGTTATGAGCGCCAAAAATCGGGCGTGCGAAAAGGCCTGTTTTTATTGGTTTTTTGCAAAATTAGTGAACAAATAGTGAACAGAAGCAGAAAAGGCACCCTTTCAGGTGCCTCAATTTCCGCGTAAGTTGTTGATTCTAAAGAGTCGGGGCGAGAGGATTCGAACCTCCGACCTCCCGGTCCCAAACCGGGCGCTCTACCAAGCTGAGCCACGCCCCGAACAGCTTTGCATTATACACTGACCTCACAAGAAATGAAGCCTTGAAGAAATAAATCTTTTCGCCCCTACGACTCCCACGTCGGGTGGTCGTGATTGAACGCGAGGATCTTCTCGACAGCAAAGCGTGGCTTGCGGGGCCAGTTACCGGGAGCGGGATAGCCGACGGTCAGCAGCATGACCGGCAGAAAGCGGTCGGAGATCCCGAACTCACGTTTCACGCCGGCGGGCTCGAAGCCGACCATCGGCCCGCTCACAAGCCCCTTCGCTTCGGCCGCGATCATGAGAGTCATCGCAGCGAGTGAAGCGCTGCGGATGGCCTCATCACGGCGGAGCTGCTCGTTTGCCCCGTAGCCGGCATTGGCCATACTGACCCAGTCATCGGCCATCTGCTGATCGACGATGCCGGCCGCAACCGACTTTGCAAGTACCTCCGGCAACCGTTGGTAGCCCTGGAGATCGCCAAGGACGATAAAGGTGACGGCGGCGTCTTCGACCTTCTGCTGGTTGTAGGAGACCGCCTTGAGCCGGGCTTTCGCCGCCGGATCAGTAACCGCGATAAAGCGCCAGGGCTGGATGTTGTAGGCGGATGGCGCCTCGGTAGCATAAGCGACCAGATCACGGATCTCATCGGCGGACAAACGGCGGCTCAGATCGAATCGGTTGGCCGAGATACGTGATTTGATCAGGTCGAGCGTGTTTGGCATATTAAATCCTCCTCCAATGTATAGATCGACTCTATCTCAGGCGAGGTCGATGAGGATCACCTCTGATTCGACCTGGGCCGTCAGCTGGAGCTGGTATTGATTGACGATTCGCGCCTGGTCACCGGCGGCAAGGAGATGGTCACCGAGTGCGATCTCACCCTCGATGACATAGACGAAGGCGCGACGGTTCGGAGCCAGTTGATGGGGTATCCGGTCGCCTGGGCGGAGGTGGCTGACGAGGAAGGTGACATCCTGGTGGACCTTGACGACACCGGGGAGAGCAGCGCCGGAGGCGATTGGGAGCAGCCTCCCGGTCCGTTCCTCCTTCGTGAATCGCCGCTGCTCATAGGAGGGGGTCAGTCCGTTCTGGCCTGGCATAACCCACATCTGCATCAACCGCACAGGCTCGGTTGGATGGGGATTGATCTCTGAGTGGACAATCCCGGTTCCGGCGGTCATGCGTTGGACCTCACCGGGCCCGATCAGCCCTTCACCGCCGGTACTGTCTCGATGCTGAAGGGTTCCATCAAGGACATAAGTGATGATCTCCATCTCTCGATGCGGATGCATTGGAAACCCTCCCCCGCCCGCAATCCGGTCGTGGTTGAAGACGCGGAGGGCACCAAAACGAATATTGGTCGGATCGTAATATTGATCGAAGCTGAAGAGCCAGTAGGCAGAAAGCCAGTCTGACTCCAGATGGTAACGGTCCCTGGCTCGAACAATTCTTATCTCTGATTCGCTCATTGCATCTTCCTCAATAACACTCAATAACACTGCCTCAATGTTACAGCGGTCCCGCCGCGGGTGCTGGTAAGAAAATCAGCACTCTGCGGCGGCCTTACAATTTGTCAACATCGGACAACTGGTTGTCAAATCGGCTGATGATCCATATTTTTTCCTGGTCAAGGTGGGAAGGTGGACAAGCCGATTCGGGGGCGGTTACTCTATGCCGCAACCTGCGGCAGGCGGCAGAATTGACAATCCAAAAAGTTCAAAAAGGAGAGATATGGCAGACGGAAAAGAGCGAAGGCTGCGAAGTCAGGACTGGTTTGGGCCGATCGACAAGGCGGCCTTCATCCACCGGAGCTGGATGAAGAACCAGGGGTATCCGGATCACGTCTTTGACGGGCGGCCGGTGATCGGTATCTGTAACACGTGGTCAGAGCTGACGCCGTGTAACGGCCATTTTCGGAAGATCGCGGAGCACGTGAAGCGCGGGGTCTATGAGGCGGGAGGGTTTCCGCTGGAGTTTCCGGTGATGTCGCTGGGTGAGAATCTGATGCGTCCGACAGCGATGCTCTTCCGGAACCTGGCGAGTATGGATGTCGAGGAGACGATCCGGGCCAATCCGCTCGATGGGGTGGTCTTGCTGGTGGGGTGTGACAAGAC
>JBEGMZ010000206.1:0-2644 GCA_041182745.1 Acidobacteriota bacterium | reverse complement strand
GGATAGTCGTCGCCAGTCGCGGCAGTTATCCGATTCGCATCTCTGATCTCGGCTATGTCGAGGATGGGGTTGAGGACGAGCTTTCGGTCGGAAGATTCAATGACACGCCAGCCCTGCTGCTCCAGATTCGGCGTCAGTCGGGGACCAATACCGTTGATGTCGTCAACGCCATCAAGGGCCGGCTCGATGAGCTGAAGGCCTCTATCCCGCCTGGCTATGAGCTGAAGGTGGTACGGGACCAGTCGGTCTTTATTATCGCCGCCTTCGACACGATCCGCGAGCATCTGATCATCGGCTCGCTGCTGGCGGCGCTGGTAGTGCTGCTCTTTATGCAGAATGTGAGGGCGACGATCATCGCCGCGATCGCGATTCCGACCTCGCTCATCTCGACCTTCGCCGCCATGGAATGGGCCGACATCACCCTCAATGGTCCATCGATGCTCGGGCTGACACTGGCGGTCGGCATCGTCATCGATGACGCGATCGTCGTGCTTGAGAACATCTTCCGCTATCTTGAAGAGAAGGAGATGAGTCCCATTCAGGCGGCGATCGAAGCGACCCGCGAGATCGGGCTCGCGGTCATGGCGACGACGCTCTCGCTGGTGGTGATCTTTCTGCCGGTGGCGTTTATGTCGAGTATTCCGGGACGCTTCTTTAAGAGTATCGCCCTGACGATGGCCTTTTCGATCATGGTCTCGCTCCTGGTCAGCTTCACCCTGACACCGATGATGAGCGCACGTCTGCTCCGGCGAGTGAAACGGAGAGCAGAGGATGCCGCGCCGTCCGGGGGGCACGAGAAGTCGAACTGGCTCAACCGGGTGCTCGACCACGGTTACACGGTGATGTTGAAGTTTTCTCTCCGGCACCGCTGGGTGATAGTTACGCTGGGGCTGCTGGTGTTTCTTTCATCGGTGCCGCTTCTGATGGCCGTCGGCAAGGACTTCTTCCCGGAGGACGATCAGGACGAGTTTGAGGTAAGCATTCGGGCGGCCGAGGGAACCTCGCTCCAGTCGACCCTCGCGGTCGCGCAGAAGGTGGCGGCGGATGTCCGACAGCTTCCGCACATCGACTATACCCTGACCACCATTGGTGACGACCCGCAACAGACGCCGAATGAGGCCAGGATCTACGTCCGGCTGACACCGCTCAAGGGCCGCAAGTTGTCCCAGTTTGACCTGATGGCGGAGGTACGGGAGAAGGTTCTGCCGAAGTACGAACCGCTCAACCTCCGTCCGGTCGTCTCGACGATTGCCGCGATTGGCGGCAGCAGCCGCCAGAACGCCAACCTTGCCTTCACCATTCAGGGACCGGATCTGGAGAAGTTGAATGTCTACTCACAGGATCTGCTCAATCGGCTCAAGGCGATGCCGGGAGTGGTCGATGCCGACTCGTCACTGATCTACGGCAAGCCGGAGATGCGGGCCGCGATCGATCGCGCGCGGGCGGCCGATCTCGGGGTCAACGTGCTCGACATCGCCCAGAGCCTGCGTCTGCTGGTCGGGGGTGATCAGATCTCGACCTACAATGAGAATGGCGAGCAGTACGAGGTGCACGTCCGGGCGACCGAGAACTACCGTTCGACCGCCGCCGAGATCAGCAAGCTCAATGTTCCGTCGATGCGTTTGGGGAGCGTCGGGCTCGATAGCGTGGTCCGTTTCACCGAGGCGAGTGGACCAACACAGATTGAACGGGTCGCCCGCCAGCGTCAGGTGCTGCTGACGGCCAACCTCGAGCAGGGCTATTCCCAGAGCGAGATCATCGACCAGATCAACGCTGAGGTGAAGAAGATGAACCTGCCCCCCGACTATGTGACCGGACTGTCGGGGCGTACCAAAGAGCTTAAACGGACTCTTGACGGTTTTATTCTCGCCTTCCTGCTCTCATTTATTTTTATGTACATTGTGCTGGCGGCCCAGTTCGAGTCGTTCATCCACCCGGTGACGGTGCTGCTGGCGCTGCCGCTCAGCCTGCCATTCGCGCTGCTCTCGCTCTTCCTTGCCGGGCAGAGTCTCAATATGTTCACGATGCTTGGCCTGCTGGTTCTCTTCGGGATGGTCAAGAAGAACTCGATTCTGCAGATCGATCACACCAATGGCCTGCGTGCAAAGGGCATGGCGAGGTACGATGCGCTGATTCAGGCGAGCCGCGATCGCTTGCGGCCGATTCTGATGACGACGATCGCCTTTGTCGCCGGCATGGCGCCCCTCGCGATCAGCAGCGGCCCGGGTGCCGGCATCAACCGCTCGACCTCGGTGGTGGTGATCGGCGGACAGACCCTCTGTCTGCTGCTGACATTGCTGGCAACTCCGGTCGCCTACTCGATCTTCGATGACATTGGCAACTCGACGATCTGGCGGCGGATTCAGCGGCGGGGCCAATCATTGAGCGACGTGGCGCGGCAGAAGGTTGCGGCTGCGGCCTCATCGCTCTTTGGAATCACGGGGCGTTGAATGGCACTCTACTTGACTGAGTCGGATGTGGCCGACCTGCTGACAATGGAGATGGCGCTGGCGGCCGTTGACGGCGTCTTCCGTCGTTACGCCAGTGGGGAGGCGGGCAATGAACCGCGGCGGCGCGTCCGTTCGGACGGCGCGACGCTCCACGTGATGAGCGGGGTTGACGGCGAGTGGCTGGGGCTCAAATC
>JBEGMZ010000205.1:0-6988 GCA_041182745.1 Acidobacteriota bacterium | reverse complement strand
TCTGCTGCTTGGTTTTGATGCCAATGCCGATGGAAGGGCCCAGACCGATCGGCCCGGCCAGGCGGGACGAAATACCGGACGTGGCGAGGCATTCTACAGTTTCGATATGCGACTCTCACGCCGGTTCCTGGCGCGGGAGAGCCGTTTTCTGGAACTGACGATCGAGGCTTTCAACCTCATGAATCGAACCAACTTCGGCGGGATCAACAACACGCTTGGCGCGGCCTGTACTGACGCGTCGGGCAACATCGTACCGTGTACGCTGACCGGGGTCACGCCGCTGAGCAACTTTGCCCTTCGGGGCCGGGTTGATCGCAAGCCGACCCAGCCGCTTGGCTTTACCTCGGCCTTCGATCCGCGACAGATCCAGTTGGGGATTCGATACAACTGGTAAGAGCTCACTTCGGATCAGGGCCGGCGTCGCGACGCTGCCGGCCCTGATCCTGGTGCTCACGCTCAGAACCGCCGGAAGGCGACACGGCCATTGTTGACTACCATCAGCACGTCAAGGGCGCTTTCGAGTGAGGTGAGCGGGTTGAGTTCAACCACAATGAGGTCGGCTTCAAGACCGGAAATCAGCCGACCGGTTCGCTTATCGACTCCGAGACAGTCAGCTGACCAGGCGGTTCCAGCGCGAATCGCATCCCGCGGGGTCATCCCAAGCCGAGTCAGCTCGACCATCTCGTTGATCAGCCTGAAGTTGCTCGTCGGGCCATAGTCGGTGTCGGTGCCAGCGGCGATCTTCAGGCCAAGGCTGATCGCGAGCCGGGTTGTCTCACGCAGCCGTGGAACCATATGACGCCCACGGATCTGGAGCGCGACATCGTTGCGTGGTTCGAGCATCTCGGCCATCGTCGCGAGGGTTGGAACAAGCCACGTTCCACTTCTCTTCATCAGTTCGAGGGTCTCTCGACTGAGGTAGGTTCCGTGCTCGATTGTCCGGACGCCCGCCCGGACCGCTGCCCGACCTCCCTCATCACCGTGAGCGTGAGCAGCCACTCCGATCCCTGCCTTTCGCCCCTCCTCGACAATAGCCCGCATCTCCTCCTCAGTGTAGAGTTGGCGGCGTGGGTCGGTCGAGACTGTGCCGGCGCGGTCGGTCGCATTGACCTTGATGACATCGATACCGCGTTCGATCTGTGCCCGCGTGACTCTCCGCACACTCTCAACTCCCTTGATTTTTGGTAGCAGATCACCGAGCTTCGGAAAGTCAAGAAAGAGTCCTTCGCGCGGAGTCGGGTAGATGTGATAGCCGGCGGAGAGCATATCTGGCAGGTCGATTACTCCCCGCCGGTTAAGTTCACGAATGCCGATATCGACGAAGTGGTTGATCCCCAGGTTGCGGGCTGTTGTCACACCAGAGCGGAGTGCGGCTCGGGCGCCATCGAGATCCGCGATATGGGTGTGCGCGTCGATCAGCCCTGGCATTACCCAGCGCCCGGCGAGGTCGATCACCTCGGCATCGGAGGGGAGCGCCGATCCGCCACTACCAATCGATTCAAGCCGTCCATTCCGGATCAGAATCGTTACTCCGCTTCGTGGCTCGTCCGACACTCCATCGATCAGGTTCCCGTTGATCAGTGCCAGTGGCCGCCCGGCTCCTGAACTCTGTCCCTGGCCATTGATGAAGACTGCGATCAGCAGGATTCCAGTCGAGAAAAGATGGCGCATAGTCTGCTTCCTTGTTCACCTGATGTTGGATACAATCTGAATCATTAGATCAAAATTTGACCACTGGTTCGGACACGAATCCGGACACAGATCCGGACCTGATCCCAGATCCGGACCTGACTCCAGATCCGGACCTGATCCCAGATCCGGATTTGATCACAAAGTTATCGGGAAGGAAAAGTAAAAATGAGGAAACTCTCGCTGTCAGCTTTGGTGGCACTGATCGTGGTACTTGTGCCTGACCGGATATTTGTCACGGGCAGTGGCGGTGGAGCGACTGCGGAGAAGGTGACCTTTACTCGCCAGATCGCGCCCCTTTTCCAGAAGCGATGTGAAGAGTGCCACCGGCCGGGTGGTGTCGCGCCGATGTCCTTTGTCACCTACGAGCAGGTGCGCCCCTGGGCCCGTTCGATCCGCGAAAAGGTGGTCACCCGGGCGATGCCACCGTTTCACGCCACCGGCGCTCCAGGCCGCTATCACGATGATCCGCGCCTGACTGACCAGGAGATCGCTCTGATCACCCGCTGGGTCGATGGAGGGGCTCCCCGTGGAAACCCAAAGGATATGCCTAAACCCCGCCAGTTGAGAGGCGAGTGGGCCAATGGCGAGCCGGATCTGATTCTCAAGGTCCGGCAACCATATACCCTCAAGCAGAGCGGGGAGGACCAGTACGCCTTCTTTGTCTTTGATCACGTCTTTGGCGAGGAGACCTGGATCAGGTCGATCGTCACCCGTCCTGGCAACGCAAAGGTTGTCCATCACGCCAACACCCACGTTGTTCCACCGCTCTTCAAGGTGCCCGAGACCGGTTTTATCGAGGGCGACTTTGAGCCAGGCGCCCGCGGAACCGTGATGATTGCCGGCTGGGTTCCGGGTACCAACGATGTCATGCTGCCGGAGGGAACGGCGGTGCGCATTCCCAAGGGGATGCGATTCGGCATCCAGATCCACTATGCCCCGTCCGAACAGGAGACGATCGATCAGACTGCGCTTGGAATCTACCTCGCAGATGGTCAGATCGACAAAAGTCTGCGAATGCTGGCTGGCGACCGAAGAGATCTCCAGATCCCCCCGGGTGATCCCAGCTTCTCGCTTGCCGCCAGGCGAACCTTCGACACCGATGGTCTGATCCGCTTCTTTCACGTGCATATGCATCTGCGCGGCAAGGCCTATGCCTTCCGTTTCACCTACCCGGATGGGCGGGTCGAGACCCCGTTCGAGGTGCCGAACTATGATTTCAACTGGCAGCGGAGCTATTTTCTGACCGAACCGCTGCGAGTTCCAAAGGGAACCCAGGTTGAGTTTATCGGCACTTACGATAATAGCCCAAAGAATCGTTTCAACCCCGATTCGAAGGCGACTGTCCGTTGGGGAGAGAAGACGACTGACGAGATGATGCAGGGACGCATATTTTGGGAGTCAGAGACTGAAAAGCTCAACCTGACAGTGCGCAAGGGCAGAGTGGTGGCTGGCGGCGGGGCGAGTGCAGAGGCGGTAAAGCAGCCACTAAAATAGCCGGTGGTCACCAGCTTTCCGGAGCGGTGACCACCCTCTTCCTGCGGCCCGGGCACGGCGGCTCGTGAGTGCAGCCGGACCCACCCTCTAGGCCAGCAGCTTGTCGACCACCAGACCCATGACATCGGTCAGGCGGAAATCACGCCCCTGAAAACGGTAGGTCAGCTTTTCGTGATCAAACCCGAGCAGCTGGAGCAGCGTCGCGTGCAGATCGTGGACGTGAACGCGATCCTGCGTCACATTGAACCCAAGGTCGTCCGTCTCACCGATCGTGATACCCGGCTTGATTCCTCCGCCCGCCATCCACATAGTAAAGGCGTTCGGATGATGGTCCCGGCCGTCGTCACCACCCTGAACCATCGGCGTCCGGCCGAACTCACCTCCCCAGATGACGATCGTGTCCTTCAGCAGGCCCCGTTGCTTGAGATCTTTCACCAGCGCCGCGCAGGCCTGGTCGGTATCCTTGCAGTTGGCAGTGAGTGATTTGACGAGATTGCCGTGCTGATCCCACGCTTCGTGGAAGATCTGAACAAAGCGGACACCTTTCTCAACCAGACGGCGGGCCATAAGGACTGAGTTGGCGAACGAGGGCTTGCCCGGCTCAGCACCGTACATCTCGAGGATGTGCTTTGGTTCCTTCGAGATGTCGATCAGTTCCGGCGCGCTCCGCTGCATCTTCAGCGCCATCTCGTATGAGCTGATCCGGGTCGCGATCTCCGGATCGCCGATCGCGTCGAGACGCATCCGATTGAGTTTCGCGAGGGTACTGATCGAGTCCTGCTGCAGATTCTGATCGACGCCGCGCGGATTACTCAGGTAGAGTACCGGGTCTCCAACATTGCGAAACTGAACCCCCTGGTGGACGGTCGGCAGAAAGCCGCTCCCCCAGTTGCTGTTGCCCCCGCTTGGCCCTTTGCTGCCGGTACTGAAGACGACGAAGGCCGGCAGGTCTTCAGCCTCGCTTCCCAGCCCATAGGAGACCCACGACCCAAAGCTTGGCCGACCAAATATCATTGAACCGGTGTTCATCATCAATTGGCCCGGAGCGTGGTTGAAGGCGTCGGTGACCATCGATTTGACGATGGCGATCTCATCGACGATCTGCGCCGTATGAGGCAGCAGTTCGGAGATTTCAGCCCCGGACTGGCCATATTTCGCAAACTTGAACTTTGGTCCGAGCAATTTTGAGTTGGGGTTGATGAAAGCAGAGCGGTAGCCCTTCAGCAGATCCGCCGGCGGCAGGGTACCGTCGAACTTGCTCAGCAGCGGCTTGTTGTCAAAAAGCTCCATGTGGCTCGGCCCACCGGCCATAAAGAGGTAGATCACATTCTTTGCCTTCGGAGCAAAATGCGGCCTCTTCGGCGCGAGTGGGTTGACGCTCTGGGCCCGACCCTCCTTTCCGAGAAGGTGACCGAGGGCCACGGCCCCAAGGCCGACTCCACATTGCTCGATGAACCAGCGGCGATTGTGGTTATTCATTGTCTACTCCTTGGTGATCGTCTCGTCGAGATTGAGAAGAACCCGTGAGACCGCAGTCCAGGCGGCGATCTCCTCCATTCTGACCCCGTCCGGCAGCAGACTGGCTGCCTCAGGATTGCTGGTCGCAAGGTTCCAGGGATTGGCTTCACCGCGCAAAAACCGCTCGCGTTGCCGGTTGAACAGTCCAAGTAGCTCGGTCGTCTCCGTCGCCACCGGAGCCCGGCCAAGAACGCGCCGGAAGGCGTAGCGCAGACGTTGCCGGGGGGTTGCCCCACCCTCACGAACCGTCCTCCAGGCCAGTGCCCGCGCCGCCTCCATAAAGAGTGGCTCGTTAAGGGAGGTTAGCGCCTGGAGCGGCGTGTTTGAACGCGAGCGCCGCACACAGGCGATATCCCCGTTCGGGGTGTCAAAGTTCTGGAGCATGGGATAGGGAACTGAGCGATAGCGGAAGGTGTAGAGCGCCCGGCGATAGCGGTTCTCACCCTTCTCCTCGTACCAGTTCTTTGGACCATAACTGGCCGGTGGCAGGTAGAGAAAATCCGGGGAGGGTGGAAAGACACTTGGACCGCCGACCTTGCCGTTCAGCAGCCCGCTGGCGGCAAGTGAGATGTCACGGACAATCTCTCCGTCGACCCGAAAGCGGGGGCCCCGTGCCAGCAGCCGGTTGTAAGGATCCCGCTGCTGCAATTCCGGCGTCACCACCGACGACTGGCGATAGGTCGCCGAGGTGACGATCAGCCGGTGAAGGTGCTTGAGGCTCCAGCCCTTCTCCATCAGCTCAACCGCCAGCCAGTCGAGCAGCTCACCGTGGGAGGGCGGTTCGCTCTGCTTTCCAAAATCCTCGGAAGTGGCGACAATGCCCGTTCCGAAGTAGGTCTGCCAGACCCGGTTGACGATCGAACGAGCCGTCGTCGGGGAGCGTCGGTCGACCAGCCATCTTGCAAAGGCGAGGCGATCGACAGGCTGCCCCTCTGGCAACGGATGCAGAAAGGCTGGTACTCCGGGCTCAACCTGCCGCTCCGGCCGCAGAAAGTCACCACGTCGGAGCTGAAAGGTCTCACGCCTCTCGGCCCGCTCAGCATAGACCAGCTGCGATGAGCCCTCCGGATGCTGGCGCCAGAGCGCGGCGATCTCATCGTTCTCCGTCTTGAAGGCCGGAACCGTCAGCCGCCAGGCACTGAAGAGCCTCTCTACCTGGCGCGTGGTGCGCCGTTCAGCTGGAATGGCCAATATCTCACGGACTCCTGCTGGCAGCGGATCGACGACGGCATCGACCGCGCTGGTCACCGCCAGCCGAACCCGGCCGAGGTTGTTGTTCTGATTATCGTCACTGTTCCACCCACCGTGGTTCTGCTTGAGGTAGATGGTCAGGATGGTCCCCTCCCGATTTGAGATCGGCTGTTCGGCCACGAAGACTGCCTGGCGTGGAACGTTTCTCTGGCCTGGCCCGGCATCGATTCCCCACGCCGTCTCCTCTTTGCCATCGATCGCAAATTCGATCGGACCGGTGACTCGGCGTCGTTTGCTCCGATCATCGAAGATCGCCTCCAGCTCACGCTCGGGCTGAGAGTAGTCGGCGGTGGCCCGGACGATCTTCACCTTCGTTGTCTGCTTTGGGTTACTGCTGGGAGCCGCCTCAACCTCAAACTCGGTCAGGGCTCCCAATCCCTTGATCGAGCGCCCCGGGCCGTTGAGCGGCAGATTCGGATCGTTCAACAGTTCGAGGCGGAAGGCCCGGATCTCCTGCTGCGCTGTCTCGACGGTCATCTTCACCCGATGCTTGGTTGGTGCATAGCCCTGGGCCAGGAATGAGCCATCCTTTGCGGCGATATACTTCTGCCCCCCGGTCGAGATATCGTCGACTACCGGCCGAATCACTGTCCACTCCGGCTGATTGTTACGACTCCGCTCCTCCCATTCCCGCATCTTCTCCAGCCATTCTGGTGTCCGCTCCCGCATCTGCGCCTCAACCTCGCGCGTCCGGGTCAGGATCCCACTCCGCTTCATCTCCTCCGATGGCGAGTAGACCGGGATATTTGCCTCGTGCGAGTTGTTGAGGAAGGCCATCATCCGGTAGTACTCGTCGTGCTTGATCGGATCGTATTTGTGCGTATGGCATTGGGCGCAGTTGATCGTCAGGCCCAGAACGCTCTTGCCGATCGCATCCATCCGGTCGAACATCGCTTCCATCCGGAACTGTTCGGGATCGATGCCACCCTCTTCATTGATCATCGAATTGCGCAGAAATCCGGTGGCGACCAGCTCTTCCTGGCTTGGATTCGGCAACAGATCACCGGCGATCTGTTCGATAATGAAGCGGTCG
>JBEGMZ010000204.1:0-4127 GCA_041182745.1 Acidobacteriota bacterium | reverse complement strand
CATCTGCTCCTTGTACTGACTATAACGCAGGCGCCTGATTCACGCCACACGACCTCCTTGACACCCCTAAGCGCCGTTGCTAGACTGCCCAATTGTCTATCATTGGTCTTTTTTTCAGCATTAAGGTACGACTGAAGCAAGATAGATTACTGAAGCAAGATAGATTGAAGATAGATTATTGAACGTAAACCAAAGATAAGCCCCAACTTGGGAGCGAGCCCGGAGAAGAGAGCCCGGAGAAGAGAGCCCGGAGATACCCTCTAAAACACAGATTGCATGCTCAGATGCCGCAAGGAGACCCTATGCCTGTTTTCAATGGAACCCCTACCCCCGCCGATGGCGCCCGGATCACGGTTCAGGGTGGAAAGCTGATCGTCCCTGACAACCCGGTCATTCCCTTCATTGAAGGGGATGGAACCGGAGTCGACATCTGGGCGGCCTCCGTCCGGGTATTTGACGCCGCGGTGGCCAAGGCCTATGGTGGTCGGCGTCGCATCGCCTGGTACGAGGTCTTCGCCGGAGAGAAGGCCTTCAAGCAGTTCAACGAGTGGCTCCCGAAGGGAACCCTCGAGGCGATTCAGCATTTCGTGGTTGCGATCAAGGGCCCGCTGACAACCCCGGTGGGTGGCGGCATCCGTTCCCTCAACGTCGCTCTCCGCCAGGTTCTCGACCTCTATGCCTGCGTCCGCCCGGTCCGCTACTTCGATGGTGTCCCCTCACCGGTCAAAAACCCTGAAAAACTGGATGTCGTCATCTTCCGCGAGAATACTGAGGACGTCTATTCCGGCATCGAGTTTCAGGAAGGAACCGAGAGGGCGAAGAAGCTGATCGAATTCCTGAGTGAGTGGGGATACAACATCAATGCCGACTCCGGGATTGGCATCAAGCCAATCTCGATTACCGGTACGAAGAACCTTGTCCGACGTGCGATCCAGTACGCTATCGACCAGAAGCGAACCGTGGTCACACTGGTCCACAAGGGCAACATCATGAAATATACCGAGGGCGCCTTCCGTGACTGGGGATACCAGCTGGCGAAGGAGGAGTTTCGTGACCAGATTGTCACCGAGGATGAGCTCTGGAAAGACCACGGCGGAAAACTGCCAGCCGGCAAAATACTGGTCAATGATCGAATCGCCGACGCGATGTTCCAGCAGGTGATCCTTCGTCCCGACGAGTACCAGGTGATCGCGACTCCCAACCTCAATGGAGATTACCTTTCAGACGCCTGTGCCGCCCAGGTTGGCGGACTCGGAATGGCGCCAGGAGCCAACATTGGCGATAACGCGGCCGTCTTCGAGGCGACCCACGGAACCGCCCCCAAATATGCCGGACTCGATGTCATCAACCCGTCATCGGTCATCCTCTCCGGGGTGATGATGTTCGAGCATCTTGGCTGGCTGGAAGCGCGTGATCTGATCGTCAACGGCATCATCCGAACCATTGCCCAGAAGCGGGTCACCTATGACCTCGAGCGCCAAATGGAGGGGGCGACCAAGCTGAAGACCAGCGAATTCGCCGATGCCATCATTGAAAATATGCAGTAAATACTGGAGAGCGGAGAATTTTAAATGGCTCGTAAGAAGATTACCGTAGTTGGAGCGGGTAACGTTGGGGCGACTGCCGCCCACTGGCTTGTCGCAAAAGAGCTCGGCGATGTAGTTCTTGTCGACATCCTCGAGGGGATGCCCCAGGGAAAGGCGCTCGATCTGGCCCAGGCCGGCCCGATCGAAGGTTATGACAGCGTCCTCGTTGGGGCCAATGATTACAAGGCAACAGCCGATTCAGATGTTGTCGTCATCACCTCCGGGATTGCCCGCAAACCGGGAATGAGCCGCGACGACCTCCTCAACACCAATGCCGGCATTGTCGGCAGCGTGACAGAGCAGATTGCCCGGACTTCGCCGAATGCGATCATTATCGTCGTCTCGAATCCATTGGATGCGATGACCCAGGTCGCCTTCAAGCGCTCAGGTTTCCCGAAGAACCGGGTCATTGGTATGGCTGGAGTTCTTGATTCGGCCCGCATGCGATGCTTTCTTGCCGAGGCACTCAAGGTGTCGGTCGAAAATGTGACCGCATTTGTGCTGGGTGGGCATGGCGATACGATGGTTCCACTTCCGCGTTACTCGACCTGTGCCGGAATTCCGGTCACTGAACTGCTGCCAAAAGAGCAGCTTGAGGCGATCGTCAAGCGAACCGCCAGCGGTGGAGCGGAGATCGTCAACCTGCTCAAGACCGGTTCGGCCTACTATGCGCCATCGGCCGCCGCGGTCGAGATGGTCGAAGCCATCATCAAGGATAAGAAGAAGATTCTTCCCTGTGCCGTCTACCTCGAAGGGGAGTATGGAATCAATGGTCTCTTTGTCGGTGTGCCGGTCAAGCTCGGCGCGGCCGGGGTTGAGGAGATCATCCAGATCAACCTCACCACCGAAGAGCGTGCCGCCCTTCACAAGTCGGCGGCTGCAGTCCAGGAGCTGGTTGACATCCTCAAGATATGAAAATACCGGCTCAGGATCTGAAAATACCTGATTGAAGCCGGTCTGAAATTGTGGTAGCTTCCAGCTTGACTGCCGCATTGTCGATCCCTGAGGACGAGATTGCGGCAGTCCTGTTTTTTGATTCCGCCCGGAGTGGCTCGATTCTACCGGCGGAGTCAGTTCCAGTGACTGGAACGGGAAGGAGAAACGTGGCTGAACAGAATGGACCCAGCGGAAAAGAACCAACCGGTAAAGAACTGACCGGTAAGGAGAGGATTCTCAACGAGCTCAAACAGCTCGAGTACGAGTTCACGATCGAGCTTCCACGTGCGCTGCGCACGGCGGCGGCACTCGGGGACCTGTCAGAAAACTCTGAATACAAGTATGCCCGTGAGCGCCAGGATTATGTTCGAGCCCGGATTCGTCAACTGCAGCAGCAGCTTGCCAAACTCGCCAGCCTTGATCTGAGCAAGTTGCCGCGGGACCGGGCCTCTTATGGATCGACACTGGTTCTGCGTGATATCGACCGTGGAGCCGAGGTAACGTATCGGTTGGTCACTCCGGAAGAGGCCGAGTACGAGAGGGGACTCATCTCGACCTCCTCGCCCATTGGCCGGAGTCTCCTCAACCACGAAGAAGGCGATGAAGTAACTGTCCAGACACCCAACGGGGCTCGCCGGTTTGAGATCATCAAGCTGAAAACGATCCACGATGAAGATTAGCCGGATCCTTCTTCGCTTCCGGTTTGAGGCCGGACCTGAGTGGCGGGCTCGCTGGCGGGATGCGAGGAGGCGGTGCCGGACAGCTGGTTCGTGGTAGACTTGCCGTTGCGACAGGTGTTAATATCCAACGTCTGAATCTGGAAAGTGATGGTATGGCAATTCTGTCCGGCGCTAACACTGAGGCTCAAAATTATTCCCACCACCGACGGTCCGGTGGGTCATCGCGGTGGTTGAGAGGAGTGGCCTCACTTCTCGTTTTTGGTGCGTTGTTTGGGCTGAGCACACTGCTGGTGGTCTATGCGTCACTGCGGGGGCGGACGGTGAGGGTTCCGAACCTTGTCCTCTTGAAAGAGTCGGCCGCGCAGGATGAGCTTGAGGACGCCGGACTTATTATGCAAGTCCGGGCACGGGCTCCGCACCAGCAGGTTCCGTTTGGCGCGGTCGCCGATCAGACACCGGCGCCCGGTGCCATTGTCAAGACCGGGCAGATCGTTCGTGTCACCCTCAGTACGGGCTCTCCACCATCTGCGCACGCGCGGAATGGGGATGGGTCGGATTCGGGCAGAGACTGATCAGGCTTGAATCGGGCATCGGCTCCGAACTGCTATTTTCGTCAGGCAAGACCTGGCCGACGCACCGTTCCACTGACACCAGAAGATTTTTTCCGAGGAGAGTCCTTCAACATATGATCCAACAAGTGATCCAACAAGATGGATTAACCCCGGCTAACCGCAGAGACCGTCTCCGTGGCGGCGGGTTGGCGCTGGTTCTGATTCTTGGAATGGCGGTACTGCTCACGGCCTGTGGCGGAGCAAAGAACAGGGTCGGTGGTGAGAACGCCGCCACCCCGGGGCGCGACAAGGAGCTTTACGAACAGGCGTCGCAGAAGGCCCGCAAAGGTCGGTACGACGAAGCGCGTCTGCTC
>JBEGMZ010000203.1:0-4884 GCA_041182745.1 Acidobacteriota bacterium | reverse complement strand
ATCTTTCTTTGGTACGAATTGGTCTACTTTATACCATAGTTGCCCGGTCGGTGGAAACAATTTAATCTCATAATCAAATTAAATTTGCCTCGTGCCATCGTCGTCAGCAGAGAGGATCGGTCGTGATGGCGTCGACGATCTCCGTCAGGGTTTTGGCGAAGCGCGGCGTTGTTCTCCGACTGGAGCGGGGGCTGAGATCAGATCGTGGTGGACAATCGCGGCGAGTCTGGCAATCAGCCGGCTGCTTTCGGCCCGATCCGTGATACCACGAGTAAGAATGACGAGAACATAGGGGCGGTTCAATCGCGTTGGCCTGGGTGAACGACCGGCAGGATAGACAATCGCGGCATCGTGATTATGCCGAGTGATCTCGCCAGTCTTGTGGGCGACGACAGTACCGGGCGGGAGACCGGCGGGAATGGCGTCGTTCAGTTTCTGGGCGGCGAGAATGTCGATCATCCGGCGCTGGTCAAGGTCGCGAATTTTCCGTCCCCCGGCGATGGCAGTCAGAAGCAGCATCAGATCGTATGCGGTGGTGACATTGTTGAGACCGGCCTGAAAGGCTTTTGTGTCCTCAACGCCGCGGCGCACCTCGATGTCGAGGGCACCGAGTTGCCGGGTCAGCCGACGGACCTTCTCCGGTCGAACCCGGTCGATCAGGATGTTGGTGGCGAGATTGCTGCTGATAGTGATCATGCGCTCGACCAGTTCAATGACCGTCATCTCCTGTCCAACACGCAGATATATCTCCTGGTCACTGTCTGATTCCGGAGTAAGACGATATTCCGAGCCATCGACAATGCTTGCGAACCGGTCAGTGACGGGAATACGATCGTTCAGGCGAAGTTCTCCGCGACCAACCAGGCGGAAGACCTCCATCATGACCGGGACTTTCATGGTGCTTGCGGCATGGATCTTTACCCGCTCGTTGATCAGGACCCGGCGTCCGCTTCGGAGGTCATGGAGCGCCACCGCCACGGTCTCGGCTCCACTCTGGCGGATGACCTCACGCAACTTCTCTTCAGTTGTCGGCTCGGCGGCCTGGACGACGACCGGAGCGGCGATGAAAGAGATAAAAGAGCTAAATGAGATAAAAGAGAGGATGACGAAAGACAGGAGGATCGATCGGCGCATCTTTACCATAACAACACGATAGCAACCTTTCCGGAGAATGATAGACTTAGAGGGAAATAAATCTATCTCACTTCGTCGATCCGGGCAACGTTCTAATTAGAGAGACCATCTACGATATCGACATTGCACGGCCCCCGTCCGAGCATTTGACAGGAAGAGCATTTGACAGGAAGAGCATTTGACAGGAAGACCAGAGCGACGAATCTGGTCGGATATCTGTGCAAGCGTGATCGACGCGGCTTCCCCCCCGTTAAAGCCGCAATGAGAGTGCCGGTCCCCCGCCGGCAATCAGAAGACGCCGGGAGACCGGCAGATCACAAACCAGAACAGGACCCTCGGAAGAGAACCCCCGAAAGCCCTCCCTTGAAGAGGAAGCGCGATCCGGGTAACGTTTCAAGCCGAGATTGCAGGAATGACCTCCCCGTGGTTCATTCGGCCATCAGACTGACTAAGTGTAATTACAAAGGGTGTAATTACACACAAAGATAGTCATCAGCCCGATCCCCCACCCCGTATCAGGCGCAGGCTGAGACACCAGGATCAACAAAGATCCGGTTAAATATCAAGTAAAAATCAAGGTGAACACGTTCGGAGTATCTCCAGCGGCAGTTCGATTGACAGTCAGCTGAGCCGGCCATCCGGATCGGCCGGGATCCATCCGGTCAGGCCGATCCAATATCGACCGCAGCAATTTAGCACTCAGACTCGCCGTGATCGAGGTCGAAAAGGCCCGAGATAACGGTCGGGAGAGGTCTGCCCTTATAATCACTGGAGATACCGATGGATCTGCGTTCAAATACGACATCACGCCTGGCCTACAACTTCAATCATCGAACTGGTTTCGACATCTTTGGACGGATTCAGCGTCTCTCTCCGGCCGTCCTGCTGCCGGTCGGGCTGCTGATGGTGGCCGGATTGGGGATGCTCTTCGCGATCCGATCAGCATCAGCCCAGAGTTCAGTCGCCCCGAACAACCTCTTTGTAACGACACTGGCAGGGATAATCACTTCGGGATATGTCGACGGGGTGGGGACCAGCGCGCGCTTTAACGGCCCGCTGGGAATTGCGGTCGATAGCGCTGACAACGTGATCGTCGCCGATTTCCGGAACGCGAGAATCCGGCGGGTCGCTCCGGATGGCCGGGTAAGCACCATCGCCGGTTCCGGAACGGGCTATGTTGACGGAACCGGTATCTTTGCCCGATTCAACTCACCATCCGGTGTCGCGGTAAACCGGGATGGAAACATTGTCGTCGCAGACTACGGCAACAACCGAATCAGGCTGCTGACGCCGGGTGGGACGGCAACGACAATTGCCGGCTCCGGAGTCTACGGTTCAGCCAATGGAAACGGTCGGAGCGCCAGTTTCGCGAAGCCGAGCGGGGTCGCGGTCGATGCCGCCGGAAATCTCTACGTTCTCGATGCCGGGACAAGCCTCGTGCGACAGATCGATCCAAAGGGAAATGTGAAGACGCTATCCGGCGGTGGTCTCGGTTATACGGACATCAAGGGTAAGGAGGCCCAGTTCAGCTTTGCGGGAGGAGCGCCGCAGCCGGCGATCGACCGTAATGGCAACCTGGTGATACCAGACTTTCTCAACTGTCTGATCCGCTCGGTCGACCTGACTGGCCAAATAACGACCCTTGCCGGAGGTGGGGGCCGAAAGGACGGAGCAGCGCTTGAAGCCTCCTTCCTCTACCCGGTAGGGGTCGCGCCTGACCGCCAGGGAAACCTGATTATCGCCGACTGGAGCAATTCTCTGGTCCGAAAATATGACGTGGCAACCAAGACCGTCACGACCCTCGCCGGCACCGGCGAGCAGGGTGACAGCAATGGGGCGGCGAATCAGTCCCGCTTCTACCGTCCGGCCGGTGTCGCCGTCGACTCAAAGGGTAACATCTATGTCAGCGACTATTTTGGGAATGCCATCCGGAAGATTTCCGGGGTTGCCCCGAAGCCGACGCCATCGCCTACGCCGGTCGTTACACCGAGCCCGACGCCAGCTCCTCTCCCGGGTGGAACGACCCCACCAGCCCCAAAGCCGCTCAACCTAATCTACAATCCGAGCTTCGAGACGGGTGACTTTTCCGGGTGGCGTATATACACTTACTACGTTGGTGATGGTGGAGCCTTTGCGGTGACAGGTGCGAGCAATGTCTCAGACGGTCAATATGCGCTCCAGCTGAAAGCGAGCGGTCGAATCCTGGTCGACAATTGCGCCCAGGATCTTGAACTTCCGCCAGGCAACTATGTGCTGAGTTGTGAGGTGATACCAAGTCTGGGAACAAAGGCCAGCTTGATGGTCAACTTCAATGACGGGACGCCGCCAGTAGCAGTCTCGACGAGCGAGTCGGGCAAGAAGACGACCCTGACGCTCAACTTCAGTGTCACGAGGACCGATCGGCCTCTCACCATTTCGGCAGTTGGTGACCAGCGAAGGTATGTGCGAAGCAATCTTATCGTTGATAATTTCAGGTTATACAGCCGGTAAGGCGGATTCACGCTGAGCTGGGCCCGGGACTGACTGTTTCGACAGGGTTCCGGGCTTTTCCATTGGCAGGATCAACAGAGTGAACACAATTTACGGATCAGAGCCGGTGCTGGAGGCCTTGCGGTCAGGACGGCGGCGGATTGAGCGGATCTTCCTGGCGGACGGGGCCAATCGGACTCGGATGCAACGCCTGACCGAGGCGGCAGAGCGGGCGGGGATTCGGTGTGAAACGCGTGCCCGGCGGGAGTTGGATGCCCTCACGCGCGGGGCGAACCACCAGGGGGTGGTCGCAGTGCTCGGCAGCCAGGGTGAGCGATCGACCTATGTCAAGGCAGAAGAGATTCTCGATTCACCGGGTACCCCACCCCTCCTCGTGCTGCTTGACGGAATCGAGGATCCGCACAATCTGGGGGCGATCCTGCGCACCTGCGAGGGCGCCGGAGTTGGAGGGGTCTTCATTCCGGAACATCGGGCGGCAGGGATCACCGCAGCGGTGGCGAGAACCTCAGCGGGTGCGGTTGAGCATCTGCGGATCGCCCGGGTGACCAATCTCGTCCCGCTGATTGGCGACTTGAAGGAGAGAGGTTTTCAGGTCGTAGCCATTGAGGGTGGCGGCCCCGTCGCCTACTATGAGCTCGATCTGCGCGGACCACTCGCGCTGGTCTTCGGGAGTGAAGGGCGTGGGGTACGACGTCTGGTTCGTGAAAAGTGCGACCGGCTGGTCTCGATTCCAATGCTGGGGCTGGTCAACTCACTCAACGTCAGCGTGGCCGCAGGGGTGGTTCTGTTTGAAGCGGTTCGGCAGCGGAGTGCAGAGAGAATGGCCAGCGTCGATCAGGCCGTTACCGATTCGTTGAAGTAGAGAATCCGACCACAGTTCTCACAGGTTATGACCTGTTCACCACGTCTGATGTCATTGAAGACCTGGGGACGAAGGGACATCCGGCAACCGAGACAGGAATAGTTGCGCGCTTCAGCCAGCGCAAGTCCCGATCTCATTCGCGAAAGCCGATCGTAATTTGACCGTGCGTCAGGCGAGAGCGAGCCATAAAGATCGGGCCGTTGGCCGAGGAGGGCTTCAACCTCGGTCGCAGCGTCGGTTGCCCTTGTACGAAGTGACTCGAGCTGGCGGTCGACTTCAACCCGGCGAACCTCCATATCAGGAGTCCTGGCGGCGACCTCGGCCTCAAGTTTCTCGATCTGCTCCATCAGCTTCAGGGTCTCTGACTCAAGAGTGGCAATCATCTTGCGCGAGATATC
>JBEGMZ010000202.1:0-3196 GCA_041182745.1 Acidobacteriota bacterium | reverse complement strand
AGACGGATCTCTCCATGCCACGGCAGGAGGAGTTGGTGCGGGAGCTCGCCATCCTCTATGGCTCATACAACCAGGTTCGCCGCAACGCTGATTCAGCGCAGGGAGCCGCCAATCCCAACCAGCTGGTGATCGAGCCAGGGCAGGTCACCGTCGACCTGACCCGGGACATCCCACAGGTCAATGTCGACACCAACGTCCGCCTCTCCCTGCTCTTTGCCAGCCTCTTTGGCCTGCCGACGGTCTCGATTCAGGGCGTCGCCAAGGCCTCTCTCTTTCCGGTTGATGGCGGGACCGGCAGTTGCGGTTCCTGCTGGCGCCCGATCCTGCTTCCCGATACCTTCTTCGATTCAAGCGAGACGGTCCGCTATGTTGGCGATCCGTTACGCGCGCTGACCCCGCTCCCCGACCGGCAGGGTGACTACTACCGCTCGCGCTTTGCGGCTGGCGCCCGGAACACGGCGCCGTTTGTCGACACCCTGACGGCCATGGGATCTTCGGTGACGGGTCTGCGCGACACGTCCCACCAATCAGAGATTGGGACGAGGACGATCATGGGCAAGTTCGTGCAGCTGCGTCGCGACTACTACCGGATTGCTGATCTGACCGCGCTCCCGCGATCGACCTTCGCCAATCTCGCCGTCGGCGATCTGGCCAACTTCGGCTACTGCGGCGAGATTCGGGTCGGTGAACTGATCCCGGTCCTTTCAACCAGCAATGGCCTGGCCTATGAGAATGTCCGGATCGGGCTGAGTTCGATGAAGATGCGGACGGCCGATACGCTCGACGCCAATGCCCTGCTGCAGCACCGTTTTATCAAGAGCAACGTCTATCCGGCGCCCAATTCGCACGCGACGATCATTCCGGTCCTGCTCTTCAATCCATTTGAGCTGATCAGAAATCCGGGAACTTTGCAGCTCCGGGTGACCAATTTTGGGCTATTCTATCTGCAGGATGTGACAACGGACGGGACACTGCAGGGATTCTTCGTCCGTGAGATCATGGCCGGCGGAACGCCGATTGCGTCGACCAATTTCGACAGCGATCAGCAGAATCTGTTCCGGCGCAGCTGGCTGCCGATGGCGACCCAGCTGCTCCAATGACCACCTGCGCCGCTCCGGTCGATCGACCTTCCGTCGATTCTTCCGGAAGAGCAGGGGAACTGTTTGGCAGGGGAAAACCGGGGTGAGGATGCCGACAAGCGAGAGGCGTCACGGTGCTGACCCCGGACAATTTTTGAGGGAAAGAATTCTGTGTCTAACGCGATCTCTATCGTAGTGATTGGACGGAGCCTCAGTCAGCAGGAGCGGATGCTTCTCCGCACCTCGTGCAAGGTGCAGCTGGCGATCGTCGCCGAGCTCCCCAACGCGCCGCAGGTCCTCGAGGAGCTGAACCGGCTTCGTCCGCAGGTGGCCCTCTTTCTGCTCAGTGGCGATCTGAACCACTCCTTCCAGATGGTCGAGCGCATCAGGCGTGATCTGCCCGACACGGCGGTGGTCTGTTCGAGTGAAGACAATTCAACCGAGGTGATTCTGCAGTCCTTCCGCAGCGGAGCCTCCGAATTTCTGCGCCAGCCATTTGCGGAGCCCGAGGTTGAGAAGGTCTTCGAAAAGCTGATCGACAAGCGTCCCCCCGACAGGCCGCACCAGGGACGGGTGATTGCCGTCTATGCCAGCAAGGGTGGTTGCGGAACAACCTTTGTCACCGCCAACCTCGCGGCGAGTCTCGCCAAGCTGAACCGCAATCGAACCTGTGTCGTTGACCTCAATCTGCAGGCGGGCGATCAGCCCCTCTACCTGGGGGTTGACCCGAGCTATTCGATCCATGACATCGTCCGCAACTTCGACCGACTCGATGAGCAGTTGCTCGCCAACTACCTGACCCAGCGGTCGAAGCTGATCTCGCTGCTCGCCGCCCCGACCGAGATCGGCAAGGATGAGGATATCCAGGTCGAGCACGTCACCAGGGCGATCGCCCTCCTCCGAACGCAGGTCGATTATGTCCTGATCGATCCGCCGCGAATGCTCAATGAGATCACGATTGGCGCCCTCGATGCCGCCGATGATCTGATCCTGCTTCTGACGCTCGATATCCCCTCGATCCGCAGCGCGAAGCGGACGCTTGATATCTTTACCCGGCTCGGATACGACCGGAATCGGATCAAGGTGATCATCAATCGCTTCTCGCGGACTCCGGAGTTTGAACAGAAGCAGGTTGAGCGGGTCCTCGAGACCAGCATCTTTGCGACGATCTCGAACGATTATCACGCGGCGATCGCCTCGATCAATGTTGGTGAGCCGCTCGTCCTCTCCAAGACGCCCTCGAAGATCATCAACGACTTTGGGGTCATCGCCCAGAAGCTGACGGGGCAGCGCCAGCAAGTGGGTGAAAATGAGGGTAATCCTGTGCCGGGAGGGATAGGGACCAAGCCGCCGAAACAGCGGGGACTGACCGGTCTGTTGACGGATATCTTTAAGACAACCTGACTGTGTGGTATCTAACTGGTTGGTGTTAAATATAGACGAGCTGCTGGCTCCGTGATTTAGACACGAAGATAATCACAGGCCAATCTGGTAATTGACGATGGCTGAAACAAAAATACTCACAAACAGGATCAACAGTCAGCAGGCGGGGACGGGGATACCATCCTTGCCGGTTGACAACAGCGCTCTCAACGATCTGAAAGCACGGATTCACCGCCGCCTGATCAATCGGGTCGATCTTGAGAAACTCGGGAAGCTTGAGGCCGACATCGCCCGCGAAGAGGTGCGGAAGGTCCTGGCGACGCTTCTCGATGAGGAGAACGTCCCGATCAACGGCTCGGAGCGCGAGTCGATCACCACCGACGTTCTCAATGAAATCTTCGGCCTCGGGCCGCTCGAGCCGTTGCTCGCTGACAAGACGATCTCCGATGTTCTGGTCAACGGGGCGCGGAGCGTCTACATTGAGCGCCGGGGCCGACTGGAGAAGGTCAATATCGCCTTCCGCGATGATGCGCATCTGCTGCAGATCATCGACCGGATCGTCTCCCGTGTCGGACGCCGAATCGATGAGTCATCACCGATGGTCGATGCCCGTTTGCAGGATGGCTCGCGCGTCAACGCGATCATTCCGCCCCTCTCGATCGACGGTCCGGTCCTCTCGATTCGTCGCTTTGGGTCCGAACCGCTGACGATCAAGGATCTGATCGATCTGAAGG
>JBEGMZ010000201.1:0-2642 GCA_041182745.1 Acidobacteriota bacterium | reverse complement strand
GCGAAGGGGCTTCTCGGATCGACTGCCGCCGCACGAGCCTCGACCTCGGAGACCTTTGACCAGATGCCGGAAGTGCTCAGGCGGCGCATCACCCTGAACCCAACGTGGTTGGTCGAGTTTGGGGTCCAGTTGATCGAGACCTGGGTCGGTGCGTCCGACTTCGCGCTCAGATCGACTGGCGGCTTGATCGGAATCTTGAGCGTCTTGACCGTTATGACATTGGTTCCGACGGAGTACCCGCTGACATTGTAGGCCGCGACATAGAACTGGTAGGTGGTATCTTCCTTCAGGTAGTAGTTCTTGAATTGAACGATATTTGGTGAGATCACCTGTGCCCCGACGAAAGTGCTATCCTTGCCGACCTCCATTCTGAAGACCACAAACCCCTCCTCATTGTTGGAGTTGTCCTGCCAGCGGAGGTTGATCTGGGTTGGAGAGACGGCGCTGGCGATAAGATTGGTTGGGCCGGCAGGCGCAACGGAGACGGCGAGTCCGCCGATGACCGTCAGCGCCCGACCAATATTGATCAGCGGGCGTGACAGGCCGCTGCGGGCATCTGCAATCGGCGTACCGGTACTGACCAGAGCCTCAAGGATTGATGCGACGGACGAGGTGTCCGACTTTTCCCGGGCGATTGCCCAGGCGCCGGCAACGTGCGGCGCGGCCATTGAAGTGCCTGAACTTATGGCGTACGAACCACCGGGCACCGATGAGGTGATTGAGTCACCCGGCGCCAGCAGGCGCAACGATGAGTCCGTGTTCGAATAAGAGGCAACCTGAGCCGACTCCTCGGTCGTGCCACGCGTTGCCCCGACACTGATCGCCGCAGAGATGCAGGCCGGCGCGGCTAGCCCGTCAGTGTATCCTCCATTGCCCGCTGCAGCGATCGTCGCGATATTGACGCTCCGAAGGAGGTCGATCGCTGCTCTGTATGCTGGCTCGGAGTCGTCACACGTCCCGGCATACTTGCCGCTCCCAAAGCTGAGGTTGACCGCTGCGATCGGCTGCTTCGACCGCTGCTCAAAGACGAACTCAAGGCCGGCCAGCTGGTCGGAGGCAAATGAGACCAGGCACGGAGAAGCCCCCTCTCCGCATCCGTACTCGCTCTCAAGCAGTGAGAAGACCTGGACGGAGATGACCTGGGCCCCTTTGGCCACCCCATTGATCTGCTTCGACGAACCGGCGGCGATGCCCGCAACGTGGGTTCCGTGGTCGCACCCGGCATACCCAAACTCACACGGCTGTCCAGAGTTAGGCTCAACCGACCTTTTCTGCCCACCCGGGCAGAGGGAGGTGGTGCCAAGCGTGGGGTTATAACTTGAGAAGCAGGCCTCGGCGACAACCTTGTCGGCAAGAAAGGGATGTGATTTGTCGACACCGGTGTCCAAGAAGGCGATCGTCTGCCCGCGGCCAGTCAGTCCGCCCTCCCACGCCTTGTCGGCGCCAACCAGCGGGACACTTCCGGTCACCGATGGAAACGAGACCGAGTCCTCCTGAATGTCGAGCGCAAACTGCGAGTCACGCAGCACTTCGAGACCACTCCGGTTGACCCGTACTCCGATAAAGGGGATGTACCTGAACTCTTTGAACGAATCAGGATCGAAGCCCGTGGTCTTCCCAACCAGGTCGTCGACAAGCTGCCGCCGGACCCGCGCGATCATCTCGCGCTGCGCCTCAATGGCGATCGCGCCCGCAGGCCCGCTCAACTCACCCTCCGCCCGATATGGGAGCCGCAGCCGAACCAGGCACGACTGGGCGATCTCTCCGTTCGCCCGCTCGATCAGATCCGAGAAACGGCGATCGGCCCCGGCGGTGCGCTTCATCCGCGAGGCCTCCTCCTCGAGCGAGCGAATGGCAGACCCCAGGTCTGAACCCGCCACTCCGCTCTGCACGGATGCTCCAAGGGCATAAAAGATCGGCTCTACCCGGGTCATCACAAGGCCAAATAGTAGAAGGCCAAACAACCCACGGCGGAATCTCATCGTTCTCCACGAAATCGAATGCCGCCTAAGCCCGGAAGACGAAACTGCTGAACTAAGACGCTTGCTGGTGAATGACTTATCCATTTGTGTGTCCCTACTTAGCGAATCTATTCATTGAATCAGGCCGTCGGATTCTTTGTCCGCGGTCAAGATATATCTGTTTCGGTGGTCCGATTAAGGCTTATTAACTACAATTTTGCCTCAATTTAACCTCAATTTAATCTTAGTGTGTTCTAAGAACGTGTACCTAAGAAGTCATATACCGACGATCACAGGTGAGAAATGTTTCCCGTGACACTGTTGTGTGTAGTTTTCAAATAACGAAGTGACGTCTGCTTACACGCCGTGACCAGTCTCCAGGTTCGACTAATAACAGGACGCAGTTCAGAAGTTAACCGGGATCAACTCTGTCGACTGTTTTCGCCGGTTCAGAGCGAATTATACTGGGTTCGGTGGTTGAACCTGACAAAACCCGCCCTCACCAGACCCGCTTCCTCGCGCGCCTGACACCTCGGACCATCAACTTCCCAATCAGGCCCCTGAGAGCCAATCAGGCCCCTGAGATGCAAAAAAGCCTGAATACACCGCTCTGCATTCCTAATTTGTGCAGAAATTAGCCCAGATTAAGAGGTATTTCAAGCAGTTTTTCTAATAATTGAT
>JBEGMZ010000200.1:0-12928 GCA_041182745.1 Acidobacteriota bacterium | reverse complement strand
ATTCTGGCAGCTGGGTAAAAGGTGGCACCAGCCACTGTGGCCGATTGTGCGGCTCCTCCTCCGCGAGTTCAAACCTTTTGCCCGGGCCGACCTCGATGACCTCAGGATCCGACGTGACCTTCGCCGGTCAATGCCGGCGGCGGATCTCGATGACCCGGCTGTTCGGATGGCTGTTCGTCAAATCTCTTTTCCATCCTCCGTCATCGACCAGATTATCAGGACTGGCCACACCGCGTGGAAGATCGCCCCTCAGCTTGATCTGCCACTAACGGTTATCCAGGGAAGCGAAGACCAGATCGTCTCTCCAGCCGCCACCAGAAGACTCGCCAGCCGTTTCCCTCATCACCCTACCTTCTTCGAAGTCAAGGCAGATCATCAACTTACGGATCTGTCTGCCCCGGAGGGGCCATTGATTGCAAGACTTGTCACCGATTGCATTTTTGAAGTGAGTGAATGACAATGCGTAACCGAAATTATTGACTTACGTTTCCGAGTTTACCGAATCACTGACACACCCTTTGAGGTTTTCGCCTAACGGTCCTCCTCTGTGTCAAATTGATAGCTTTGTCTGGTTGATAGCTTTATTTGACAGATTCTTGTCCGATTCCCCTGCATTGGCACCAACCATCCGATCACTCCCTCCTGCCAATGCCTAAATCGGCGCGGATCTTGAGACGAAGCGGGACAGAGGGAATGATCAGGAACTCGTTGAATGCTGGTTTACAAGTTTGGCCCATATCTGATTTCGAGGAACTCCGCTGTTTTGAAGCGTGATGGCGTCACTATCCCGTTGACGCGAAGACGCCACTCGATGCTCATCCTGCTGCTTGAGAACGCCGGCAATGTTGTCACCAAGGATCAAATTATAGATAGCATCTGGCACGGGCTGGCGATTGGGGAGAGCAACCTCTCCCAACTCATCTACGCAACCCGGAAACTCCTTGGTGACACCGCTCAGGATCAGCACTTCATCGAGACAGTGCCGGGTATTGGCTATCGTTTTCGGATTGATGTCGAGTTGATCGAGGTTGATGAAGAGGACGAACCATCGACCGTGGATCCACCCTCCAACACCAGCCGACGGAATGGCGTGGCGACACAAATTCTCAGGCTTGGAAAAATGCTCAGGAGCCCCTATGCGGTCATTCTCGGAATCGCACTGCTATTGGTCTTTGTTGTCACCCTTCTTGTCCTGCGTGGTGTCCGGCCAAAGTTTGCTGGTCGATCTGAATTCAGCGGGCGAACAATTCCCGCTTCAAACATCCCGAACAACGCACCTGTCCTGAGTCTTCCCGGCATCGAGAACTCCCCGGCTTTTTCAAATGATGGACGCTATATCTGCTTCTCCTGGAATGAGGATCAGGGAAGCAACCATGACATCTTCTTCGTCGACCTCACTGAAGGAGCGCTGCGCAAAGCTCGTCGGGTGACCGAACATCCCGGACATAACATCCAGCCGGTCTGGAGTCCAGACGGTCGTGAGATCGCATTTCTGCGCCTCCCTGCGGTGGCGGAAGAGCGGTTTCACCTGATTATCGTCTCAATGGGTGATGGAACCGAGCGTGAGGTAGGTCGCGTCTGGGGTGGGCTTGACTGGTCACCTGACGGACAGTTCTTTGCCGTCTCAGAGAGCGACCACCCGGGCAAGTCTACGGGGATCTCACTGATATCCCGTGATGGAAAAGTCCGTCTACCCCTGAGCAGGCCAACAGCCGATCTGAACACCTTCGATTCCACCCCGCGATTCTCACCTGATGGACTGTCCATCGCCTTTCTCCGCTGGGTTAACGACAATTCGGCCGACCTGCACGTAGTCGACATCTCGTCCGGAAGAACAATTCAACTCACCTCAGACGGCAGATCGATTGGCGATCTCCAATGGAACCCGAACGGAGAGGAGGTAATTTTTGTCTCCAACCGGGGTGGCAGTAAACAACTTTGGAGGGTTCCTTCCGGCGGCGGCGAGCCAAAGACCGTCGTCAACGTCCCGCCTGATATCGACCACTTTGATATCTCTTCCCGGACTTTCCAGCTCGCTTACAGCAGATCAGTCCTGGATATGGACATCCGGGTCCGCCCAATTCCAACCGCTGCCGGATCGTCCGAGCCTCCCTGCACTATCAGATCTTCCAGCATCGAGCATTCGCCCAATTTTTCACCGGATGGCCGACACCTCTCATTTGAGTCAGACAGGTTGGGGACGGCTGAGATCTGGATCTCGAGGAATGACTGTTCTGAGCCGGTTCCTCTGACCAGTTTCAACCTGCCGGGGCTAGGCTCTTCCCGCTGGTCTCCTGATGGAGAGGAGATCATCTTCAATCTTGCGAAGGACGAAAAACCGCAAATCTATTCCCTGAGAACCGATCGATCAAACCTGCGTCAGCTCACCACCGAGTGGGCAAATAACATCTTGCCATCATTCTCACACAATGGAAGATGGGTCTTCTTCAGCTCTGATCGAATGGGTAAATATGACATCTGGCGTCTTCCCTCCTCGGGCGGAGAGGCGACCCGAATCACCGTTGGCGGTGGGATGTCCCCCCTGGCCTCAGCTGATGGAAGATACCTCTTCTACACCAGGAACGAGCTGCTCCGCCGGTTCGATCTCCGGAGTTATACCGATGAACCAGTCTCTGAACTGAGCCGGATAAAAGTTAAACGCTACTGGGACCAGGCCGGTGACAACATCTATTTTGCGTCGCTCAATTCAGGCCAGAGACAGGCCATCTATCGCCTCAACCTACAGACCCGCCAGATTGAAGAGCTCTTTGAGATCGAAGGGGCCTTGCCAATAACAGTGCCAGGTCTGAGTGTGTCGAGAGATGAGAAGCACATCGCCTACTGCTTTATCAGCTACAGCGAGAGCAATATCATTATTCTCAACGACTTCAGGTCACACTGAAGACAGAGACGACGCCCCAAAAGGGAGAGATTCGTTGAATCGAGTGGAGACGGTAATCAGATCCCCGAATGAGTCTGATGCCGAGCTTTGCCAGTGCCGATCCGGGGTAGCCGACTCTCCACCGTGCCAACTGCCCCTCCCACCACCAGAGATCGTGTCATCGCCAGCCCCGGGTTCCGGATGTCGATCATTTAATATTGAGAAGAAGATTTCTGCCCACATTCGATCTCTTTCCATCGACACTGATCACGAGATCCACCAAACCAGAACCGGCGAGAGAGCGTGGGAGAGGTCCAAGATTTAACTGATCAAGTCCGACATAGTAGCTATCGGCACCAACATACTGAACAGGAATCGGAGTCTCCCTGATGGTGGCAGTGATCCCGGAGCGGCCGGTTCCACCCCGCAACCCGGAGCCATAGAGAACAAGATAGATCTCATCCCCCGGAGGGCCGAAGTCAATTGGCACCGGCTGCCAGGAAGATTGTAATTGATTGAACGCCGAGACTGCCATTCCAGTGACATTACCGCCCGAGACACGAAGCGCGTAGGCGGCCGGTACCCCGTCGCCGGTCGAGTTCTGCGTGAAGATGCCGGGGGAGATCCTGGCGACGGTGATGTTACCGAGGGCCGCGATCTTGTCATTAAGGTAGATGGTGATGATGGCGGCCCCGAGAGCCGTCTGCGGGTGGAGAAGAAAGTTGACCTGCTGTGGCGCGACAAAGAAGAGCTGCTGATCACGTGCCACACCGCTACTGTCGCGGACCGAGACCCGCGTCCCAAGCAGGCTGGATGGCAGTGGAACGGAGTCGGCTACCCGGACACCTTCGGCCATCTTGGCCGCAAAGGCAACCGAGATCGAATCTGGTGCCACCTCACCAACCGCATAGCTGGTGGCCGTCGTCACCGTTACCCGATCGTGAATGGTGATCGACAGGGGGCTCGATACGCTGCCGTACTGGTCAGAAACCGTGACGCTCAGAACCCCGGTTTTGGCAATGTCAACTGCCAGGATGGTTGCCAGAAGGCGGGTCGCGCCAGCCACTTGTGTCGGTCGGTTTTCGCCATTGACCCGAACCAGCATCCCCGGACTGAAACCACTGCCATTGACGGTCAACTCGAAAGAACTCCCTCCAGCAATGAGCCGGTCGGGAGTAGCGGAGATGAGATTGATTGCCGCCGGGGTCACGGTCAACTGTAATACGGCCTCCGTTGCCAATCCGCAATTGTCGGAGGCCCTGATCGTGATTGAGTGTACCCCGACCGGTCCTGCTTTTTCGATCGAGACCACTCCCTGCGAGTTGACAGCTATATTACCTGTAAAGCCCGACCTCTCCTGAACGGCAATCGAGCTCACCGTGCCGTTGTCACTCGGAGCCGACAGCGGACTTATCGTCGTTGTACCGCCTGCACTTGCCTGTCCACCTCCATACCCAAGTACCGGCGGCGTATTGACGCCGACAACGACATTGAACTCAGCCGTTGCCGTTTCAATTCCATCACTGACTTGAAGCGTGAATCGGACTGTTCCCGGCGTTGCGCTGCAGGTGGCGGTGATGCCGGCGGTGATCGCGCCATTGTTATTGACGATCCCTGAGACCGTCACCCCGGCTGAGGGACTGTCGCTCACAGCTGAGACCAAAAGACTGCCGGCCGTGGTCTCCGGGTCACTTACCGTTGCGATCACCGAGCTGCTGGCAGCCGTGCCGGCCTGTCGTGTTACTCCACTTGCCGGAGTGATACTGGGACGGGTATTGACCGTCAACGTGATCGTAGCGTCAGTGGTTGCTCCACAGTTATCTATCGCCTGAATCGTGATGGTGTGAATACCGACCGGCGCAGCATTGGTGACCGTCACCTCTCCCGCTGAACTGACCATCACGGTTCCAGTGAAGGTTCCACGACTTTGAACGACGATTGTAGGGGCTCCTCCGTTATCACCCACCGACCCGACTGGTCTGATGACCTGGCCTCCGCCAGGAGCGATCGTGGCGGGCACTCCATAAGCCAGTGTCGGCGGTGTGTTTGAGCCAACGGTCACATCCAGTCTCACCGAGGCCTTCGCGCCAAAACTATCGGTAACAGTAACGGTAAATGAAGAGCTGACCGCCGCGCAGGAGACATCGACACTTGCCGTCACAACACCCTGACTGTCCAATCTGATCCCGGTCAGGCCAACTCCCGAGCCAGTCTCAGGAACTGCAGTCACCACCAAAGAGTCGGCCGGCTGATCCAGATCACTCACCATCGCGATCGGTATGGTTGCCAGTGCGCTTCCCCGCCGCAAAATCTGTTTGATTGGACTGATCACCGGCGTTGAGTTCGGGCAGAACCGTGCGAGGTTGGACGAAATCTTGCCGTCTCCAGCGATACTGAACCCCCCGCCAACAAAGAGCGTGTTATCGACGCCAAGCATCGAGTAGACGTTGTAATCGACGCCATTCCCACCATTCGGATCGGTCAGCGCCGACCACTCCCCGGTCGAGGGGGTGAACATCGCCACCCGGTTCGCGGCCACCGCCGGCCCGCTGGTATTGACCGAAGTAAAGTAGCCTCCTACGTAAAGGGCTGAACCGATGCTCGCCATCGCGCTGACCCCGTCATCCTCTACGCCATTTCCACCATTTGATCCCAGCGCTCTCCACGTGGCACCCACAACGTCATACCGCGCAATATTCTTTACCGCGACCCTTGTTCCTCCGATATTGGCATTTGAGAAAATTCCACCTACGTAGAGATCGTTACCGATCACCTCGATCGAACTGACCACCTCGTCAACCCCATTCCCGCCTCCCGACCCAAGCGTACTCCAGGTGTTGCTGACAGTGTTGAACCTTGCGATGCTGTTGGCGGAGATTCCAGCCCCCCCTTCGTTGACGACACTGAAGATCCCGCCCACGTAAAGATCAGTTCCAAGGGATGCAAGCGTGAAGATGAACTCATTCACTCCATTTCCAGCGCCCGACCCAACCACGCTCCACCTTCGCGCCGTTGTCTGGTACCTTGCCAGACGGTTGACCCGAACCACACTTCCACCAACATTGGCACTGGTGAAGCTGCCGCCAAAGAAGACATCCGAGCCGATTACCGCTACCGTGTAGGCGGTATCATTGAGTCCATTTCCACCGTCCGATCCAAGTGAGGACCAGGTACCGGTCAGGGTGTCATATTTGGCGACGTAGGCTGCCGGAACCGCTGTCCCACCTACGTTGGCTGAGGTGAAAGCTCCAGCCACATAGAGATCAGCTCCGATTACGGCCATATCAAGCACCACCTCGTTCACCCCATTGCCTGCCCCGGTTCCGAGGCGGCTCCAGCTTCCGGTCGTCAGATCATAGGCGGCGATGTAGTTGGCCGCGATGCCGCCGATCGAGTTGAACCTTCCACCAAAATAGATCCGGTTACCGACTCTGGCCAGTGCGTAGACATCACTGTTTGCTCCCTCTCCGGCGCTATTGACAACCCGGGCCCATTGGCCGCTCACGGTGTTGAAGGTGACAAGATTGTTGGCATAGATGGTTGTCCCATCTGAATTAACAACAGCAAAGTTTCCACCGAAGTAGATTTCACCGGCAATATTCAGGACACGGTAGACCGGACCTGCGATCCGCTTTCCTTCCGTCCCGTCACCGATACCGTGCCAGGTTGAGGCGGTGGTGGAGAAGCGGATGATGCGGTTGGCTGCCACCGACATTCCTCCGACGTTGGCAGTGGTAAAGTCACCGACGATGATCAGGTCAGATCCAAGCGCCGACAGTGAATTCACTCCCCCATTGAGCCCCTTCCCCTGTCCGTTTCCAAGACTACTCCAGATGTTGGTGGCAGGGTTATATGCGGCAAGATGATTGACCGTCACGGCCGTTGACCCATTTCCTGCCGTTTTGAAGTTTCCCCCGACGTAGAGAATCCCGTTTATCAGCGTAAAGGCCTTGACCTCATTGTCGACGCCATTGCCACTTGATGTCCCAAGGGGAAACCAGTTTGAGGAGGTCGTTCGGAACCGCACGACGTTACTGGCAAAAAAGATCTGACCGCCCGTATTGGCAGCGAGGAATCGACCACCGATGTAGAGATCTGATCCCTGCACCGCCAGTGCCAGAACCACGCCGTCCACTCCGTTCCCCCCGGCAAAGCCAACGGCGTTCCAGGTTCCTGTCTCTGTATTGAGTCGCGCCAGACTGTTGACCGGCACTCTTGTGCTTCCCTCATTTGCGCTGGTAAAAGTGCCACCGACATAGAGATCACCCCCGAGGACGGCCATATCAAAGACAAGGTCGTTGACTCCGTTTCCGCCAGAAGCTCCGACACCAATCCAGGTTGCGGTCAGCGTATCGTACTTTGCAATTCGGTTGACCCTGACCTGCGTCCCCCCGATGTTGGCCTCTGTAAAGAAGCCACCGACATAGAGAGCACTGCCAACAACCGCCAGTGAGGTCACGCTCTCGTTCACACCATTTCCGCCATCTCTTCCCAGTCCCGACCAGAAACCGGTGTCAAGATCGTACTTTGCGATGCGGTTGGCCGAGACCCCACCGACTGAAATGAAGCTGCCGCCAACGTAGAGCGACCTCCCAATCACCGCCATCGCGAAGACTTCACTGTTCGGCCCGCCGACAAGGCCGAAGCGGCTATCCCATCCCTGACACGACGAAGATGTCTGGACAAATCGGGGCGCCCCACTCTTTGTCAGATCCATCCGGTATCCGGCCAGCTTCGAGCTGCCCTGACTCCCTTTCCTGATACTTCCGTCCGCATTGAGAAACATGCCGAGCGGCGGCGAGGCAGCCGGTGAAGGACTCGACGAACCGTCTCTGAATTCGGTCCCTGGAGGGATTGTCTCCGCTATTCCCGCACTCTTTCCATTCCATACTGCGAGGAAAGCTCCACCGAGAATTAACAATGGCAGCAACGATCTTGTTTTTACTACAGCTTTCATACCAGGATTCCGGGAATCGATCTTGGGGCAAAGAGTTAACATCGATTTTTAATCGACCAGTCGATATCCTAGCAAATTCATCATCAACTTCGTAGTCTTGCCAGTGCGCGACATCAGGATACCATCCAACCCAGCTTGCCTCTTCACATTTGTCCATTCAAGTCTATCCGTGACTTACTCTCACCCGATAGAATGTAAGGAAGGTCTGACCAAACTTTTCACCTTAAATGCTGTCTGATCTCCAAGCGGACCTTTCTGCTGTTTGCACTGTCACGATTTGTCCGTATCATCAACAGACTTGAGATGGAGACGCTCCGCAAGGCGCTCACATCACCACTACGCTCTAAGTGAATGCCGCCTCCATTGCCGCTGATCGGGATGGGGCGACGCTGCTTTACACCCCGGCTCTCGCGGCAGGTGGTGATGAACAGATCTGTTTGATCAGGGAAGGACCTCCGGTGAAATATCAACTGATATCGTTTCTTGGCTTTCTGGCGCTTGTCGTAATAGCTTTTCTCCTCTCATCCGACCGTCGCCGAATCAACTGGCGGGCCATTGGAGCAGGGCTCTTGCTGCAGTTGTTGATCGGTTTGATCGTATTTCGACTTCCGCTTTCACGACGACTCTTCATTCTACTCAACGATCTGGTAATGGCTGTTCTGGCGGCATCGAAGGCTGGAACGAGCTTTCTGCTGGGTCCCCTGGCCATCCCTGCTGGAGAGACCGGTTCGGTCGGCTTTATTTTGGCATTTCAGGCTCTCCCGATTGCCATCTTCTTCTCCGCCCTTGTTGCCGCCCTCTACCACCTGCGGCTGATGCAGCCATTGATCCGGATATTTGCCCGCATATTTCACCGGACTCTCGGGATCAGCGGCGCTGAAGCCCTCTCAAGCTCGTCGAACATCTTTGTTGGCGTCGAATCGGCCCTCGTCGTGCAGCCGTATCTTGCGCTGATGACAAGATCGGAACTTATGCTTCTGTTGACCTCCGGAATGGCCACCGTCGCTTCAACAACTCTCGGCATCTACGTCTCTCTGCTCAGCACGACCTTTGAACAGATTGCCGGACATCTGATCTCGGCCTCGATCATCTCAATCCCCGCCGCGACCGTCATCTCAAAGATCCTCCTGCCGGAGACCGAAACTCCAGTCACCCTGAAGGACATCCCACCAGGTGACGGTACGACTCCGTCGGCTAACCTTATGAGTGCGATCATCGCCGGAGCAATGGATGGATTGAAGTTAATTGCCGGGATCTGTGCCCTGCTCGTTGCCGGTCTCGGCCTCGTCGCGCTGGTTGACCGTATTCTTGCACTTCCAACCAGCTGGCTCGGAATGTCCTCCCCTCTCTCCATCACGCGAATCCTGACCTGGATCTTCTACCCGTTCGCGGCGCTTCTTGGAATAGTCCCAGCGGACCTCGCGACATCGGCGAGGCTGCTGGGTGAGAGAGTAATTCTGACCGAAGTGATACCCTACCAGGAACTGGCTCAAATGGCCATGAACGGTGAATTGAGTGACCCTCGCACCGTGGTCATCCTGAGCTATGCCCTGTGCGGATTTGCACACTTCGCCTCAGCGGCAATCTTTGTTGGAGGAACTGCGGCTCTTGCACCGTCGCGACGCGATGATCTGGCAGGAGTGAGCCTCCGGGCCCTTCTGGCAGCGACATTGGCCACCCTTATGACCGGCTGTATCGCCGGAATGTTCAGCACTGGCACAGAGGTGATCCTCGGCACCAGACCGTGACCGCAGGGCTGATGGATGTCTGATCCAGCAGTGATGGATGCCGCAGGTGGGGAGGTCCTCGTAACCGGTCTCACCGACTCGATCTCAAAATTTGTTGAACCGCAAAAGCGGCTCAGCTTGCATTCAAAAAGTCCAAATGCTATGCTTCACTCACTTTGACAGAAAGAGCTTTTGAAGCCTGTAAACCATACGTGTCAAAGGACTTAGCGGCTGCCTTAACCAATCATCTGACCAATATTCGGGCCTTGCCTGGCCAATTGATCGATTGATGCACAGGAAGCAGACGCGGCTCTGCTGAAGTGTACCGCTGTGGGTATTTTTGTCCCTGGCGAAGTTCAAAAATGCTGGTTGTGACAGAGGCAGTTGTGACAGAGGCAGTTGTGACAGAGGCAAATGATGGAATCGAGAACTGACAGCCCCGATGTTTCTTCGATCCAGGCGGGAATATGGACGAGACTCATTACGGCGATCGAAAAACGAGTCAACCACGAGAGCTTCGGTACCTGGTTCAGGCCGATCGAGTTCGATCTCATTCGAGGTAATGAGATCGCGGTTCGGGTTCCCGACCGGGTCTTTGTCGACTGGATTCAGAACAACTACCGCGAAGTTATCGATGAAGCTCTCGAAGAGGCCGGGCTGTCAGGATACTCTTTTCTCTTCCAGGTCAGCGCCCGGAGCGGCCCGCTCACACCGCCCAGAGTCGAGCGTCCCGCCGCCCCGTCGGGAGTGGAGCCCGCCAAATCAGCTCCCATTGAGGTTGGTGCAGCCGATCCGCCCCGGCACTCATCCCGGGAACAGGTATCGAACGAACTCCCGATCAACTACAAGTACACCTTCGAGACTTTCGTCGTCGGATCGAGCAATCAGTTTGCCCACGCCGCGGCCAAGGCGGTCGCCGAAGGACCATCGCGAACCTACAATCCTCTCTATCTCTACGGTGGAGTCGGTCTTGGTAAGACGCACCTGATGTGTGCGATTGGACAGCGGGTGAGGGAACTTAACCGTCACCTTCGTCTCTGCTATATCTCGGCCGAGCGTTTCATGAATGAGCTGATCAATGCCATTCGCTATGAGCAGACGCTAGCTTTTCGAGACCGTTACCGTTCAATCGACGTCCTGCTGATCGATGACATTCAGTTCATTGCTGGCAAAGAGCGCACGCAGGAAGAGTTTTTCCATACATTCAACGCGCTCTACGAGGGAGAGAAACAGATCGTCATCTCTTCTGACTGTCCTCCCCGCGAAATTCCAACACTCGAGGAACGGCTTCATTCGCGTTTTGAGTGGGGACTGATCGCCGATATTCAGATTCCGGATCTTGAGACCAAGCTGGCCATTCTCCGTAAAAAGGCCGCGACTGAGAAGATCTCCCTCCCGGATCAGGTGGCAATGTTCATTGCGCGGAAGATCAAATCGAATATCCGAGAGCTGGAGGGCTCACTGGTTCGCCTCACCGCACTCTCCTCGCTGAGGGGTGAACCAATCAGCCTCGCACTGGCAACCGAGGCTCTCAAGAACATCGTTGACGTCGAAGAGCGCTCAACCACGATTGCCATTATTCAGAAGGTCGTTGCTGATCACTTCTCCCTGCGCGTTGCTGACCTTAAGGCAAAGTCCAATGTTCGTGAGATAGCCTTTCCGCGTCAGGTTGCAATGTACCTGTGCAAGAATCTGACGCGAGCCAGCCTTCCAGAAATTGGACGCGAGTTCGGAGGAAAGCATCATACGACGGTGCTCCACAGCGTCAACAAGATCACTGAGATGATCGAGCAGAACAGTACTTTCCACAGACTTATTAACAACCTAACTGATAGATGCAGATAGAGTTAAAGGGCTTTTCCACAGCCCGCCATCAAACAGGCTGTGGATTTCTGTTGAATTCGGTTAAAAAGCTCGGTGGCCTCGATACACTTTCCACAGGTGGCCCGACTTTTTCGAATCGACGCACACAGTTTTCCAAACTATTTCCACAGCTTATGATGAAGAAAAGAGACTAGTTAGGGGATTATTGAGGGTTTATGCACAGCACTACTACTACTACTATTTAAATATTTAAGTTCTAAGGTAATATTCAGTAGTAAAAGCGGAAGAGCGGCGCGAGAGTGCGCGAGGGAGGAAGATATGAAATTTTCGATCGGCAGGCAGTCATTCCAGAAAGAGCTCGGGTTGCTGCAAGGGGTAGTCGAAAAGAAGAGCACGATTCCGATCCTCTCCAACCTGATGATAGAAGTTCAAGCGGGAGGGGTCGAGTTGAAGGCAACCGACCTTGATCTCTCGATCAGCACCTTCTGCGAGGCAGACGTGGCCGAGACTGGATCACTCTGTCTGGCTGCGAAGAAATTGTTCGAGATCGTACGGGCAATGCCCGAGGCAGAGATCGAGTTGAAGAGCGGCGAGAAGGAGCAGCTTACTCTCAGCTGTGAGCGTTCGCGCTTCAAGCTCCTGGGCGTGCCTACGGACAACTTTCCACGCATCAAGCAGATGCCTGAAAGCGCTATCTCCTTTCCGGCTGAGATATTCCGCACCTTTATTGGCCGAACGATCTTTTCGATTACAAATGAGGAGTCAAGGTACGCGCTCAACGGGGCGAAATTTGAGTTTGGCGAGGAGACTCTCCGGATGGTTGCCACCGATGGCCACCGGCTCTCTTTCATCGAAAAGCCTTTTCACAACCCTGGTGAGCGGCTTGATCTGCTGATTCCCAAGAAGACACTGACCGAAGTCGCGCGGCTGAGTGCCGAGTCCGATGATCAGATCGAGATCGCTTTCCAGGACCAGCACCTCTTCTTCAGGTTCGGCAAACGAATTCTCAGTTCCCGTACTCTGAGCGGGCAGTTTCCCAACTATGAGATGGTGCTGCCACGTGAGAACAATCATCGGTTCGTCATTGAGAGCCATCGTCTGGCTGCCGCCCTCCGCCGGGTAGCCCTGGTTGCTGATGATCGGTCCCACGCGATCAGGTTTGAGCTGAAGGAGAATCTGGTAAGCATTACGGCGGCAAGCGAGAGCGTTGGAGAGGCGGGTGAAGAGTTGGCGGTTCAGTATGACGGCCCACCGATCGCCATCGGGTTTAACGCCCAGTACCTGCTCGACCTCTTTGCGGTGATCAGTGAGGGCGAGCTTGTCCTTGAATTCAAGGATGGCAGTTCGCAGGTGCAGATCCGGCCTAATAATGAGGCCGATTATGACTTCCGTTATATCGTGATGCCGATGCGGATATGATTCGGCCAGCGGCTGAAATGTCGGGTTGGGGAGGGTGGGGTTTCTTCCTGCCAGTTGCCCCGCGAACTTCTCAGATTACTCCTTGTCGTGAAGATTGAGGACGATCGACCCGCCGCCATC
>JBEGMZ010000199.1:0-4935 GCA_041182745.1 Acidobacteriota bacterium | reverse complement strand
CCCCTACTATGTCGAGAACAAGATCCTTCCCGACGATCCATTCCAGACCCTCGATCAGGATGGAGTTGGTGAGCTGGTCAAGCTGGGCATCAACAAGGGTCGGGCAACCCGGCCCTCGATCAAGATCGGAATCTGCGGCGAACACGGCGGAGATCCGGCTTCGGTCATCTTCTGCCACAATGCGGGCATGAACTATGTCAGCTGCTCGCCTTATCGAGTGCCGATCGCCCTGCTTGCGGCGGCGCACGCTGCGTTGGCTGAAAAGTCAGGTAAAGCGGCTGGCACAACTGCCTGATCGATCGCGCAGAACCTGCGGTCGGGTCAGAGCTGACCCGACCAGACGAAGGGGGGCCTCCAGCAGGCTCCCCTTTCAATTTTGGCCCGCCATTCGTTTCAGCCTTCTGATCAACCCCTGGTATTTTTGCGACAATATCCCTCCTCTGTGTCCCACTCGCCGTTCCGTCGATTGATTCGCCGATCCGGTGATATCCAAAAAACTGAAGATTATTCTGAAATTTTCACCTCGAGGAGAACTCTGAGCGCGGATCGATGAGTCTAACTGTCCTAAAAACCTGGACTTATGACTTTATGAAACACTGGCACGGTACTTGCTTTGTATAAAAAGGTTAAGTGCTGTGCGGTCCTTTTTTGTCAGGTTCCCGATAGTCAGCACTGCGATGAGCGAGATACAAACAGTATCCATCAGTACCCAGGCAAACTGAATCGACTCTGGTTCGAACTTATTAAGGTCTGGCCGGAGAAGAGCAGGGGGCCTTTCTCGGAGAAGGTGAGCCGACCCCGGGGTCTGAAGACCGACCGGGTGGCCGATTGACAGAGTGGTCAAATATGCAGAGTGGTCATGCGTAGTCACTTCAAGTGACCACGCCCGTTGTTACGATGGAGGTAAAAGTGAAAATGGTAGCAAGATCGGTGGTCTACACACTGGTGGGGCTCCTGATCGGACTGAATGTCGTGGTGCATGGACAGGCGACATCCGGATCGATTGTGGGAGCGGTGACGGATGCGAATCAGGCCGTGGTCGCCAATGCGACCGTGACGGTTCGAAATGTTGGAACCAACGAGTCGCGGACGGCGACAACCGACTCGGTGGGGAGGTACCGCTTCCCGAACCTCGCGATCGGCAACTATGAGGTATCGATCGAGGCCCAGGGATTTTCGAAGTACCTGCGGACCGGGATCGAGCTGTTGCTGAACCAGCAGGCGGTGGTCAATGCCGAGCTGAAGCCGGCCGGGGTTCAGGAGGTGGTGACGATCGCCGAGAATGCCTCGCTGCTCAACACGAGCAATGCCGAGGTGAGCACCCGTTTCGACAGCAAGCGCCTCTCGGAGTTGCCGCTGGCGCCGAACCGGAACGTGCTCAACATTGCGCTTTCGGCCGCCGGAGTCAGCCAGCTTGGCAGTGGTCAGACCGGGTTTGCTAACGGCATCAACTTCTCGGTCAACGGCATGCGCCTGCGTTCAAACAACTTTATGCTTGACGGACAGGACGCGAACGATCCGAGCGTCTCGGGTTCGCAGCAGCCGCTCAACAATCCGGATGTAGTGCAGGAGTTCCGGCTGATCACCAACCAGTTTGCAGCCGAGTATGGTCGCGCCGCCGGAGCGGTGGTCAATATTGTCACCAAGTCAGGAAGCAACGACCTTCACGGTTCAGCCTTCTGGTTCAACAACAACGAGGTCTTCAACGCGCGAAGCAACCTCGACAAGGCGGCGCGTTTCGTAGATGCCCCGCGGCGGAACGAGAATCAGTTTGGTGGAACGATCGGCGGACCGGTGATTAAGGATCGGACCTTCTTCTTCGGTTCATATCAGCGCTGGACGGACCGTCAGTTGGGCGCCGGTTTCACCATCAATGGTGTGCCGACCGAGGCCGGACGTTCGATTCTGCAGCAGCAGGCGGGCAGCCGTCCGCAGGTTGCGGCGCTGCTCAAGTTTCTGCCGGCGGCGACTGCCGCCAACAACCGGACGGCGAGCTTCACCGTCAATGGCAATGCCTTCCAGGTGCCGCTTGGCTCGCTGACCGGCGCCAACTCGATCAAGTTCGACAACGATCAGTGGTCGGCCCGAATCGACCATCGTTTCAACGACAAGCACAGCCTCAATGGTCGATATCTCTTCAACAACGAGAGCAGCTCGGGCACGGGACAGGCGACGCCAAGCGGGCTGGCCAACGTTGTCACGACGCGCAACCAGTCTTTCAATGTCGGCGTGTCGAGTATCTTGAGCAATTCGCTGGTCAACGAGTTCCGGATCGCATATCAGCGCTTCGGATCGGTCACCAACGCCCAGAACCCGGATTCAGAGACGATTCCGTCGATTGAGATCAACGAGCTGGGTCTGATCGGGTTCAACGCTGCCGGTTCACGGACGGCGATCGGACTGGCGGTCAATCTGCCACAGTTCCGCTTCAACAACACCTATCAGATAATTGACAACCTCTCCTACACCCGCGGGGCCCACTCGATGAAGTTCGGGTTCGACATCCGCCGGATTCAGGTCAAGAGCTTCTTCCTGCCGACGATCCGCGGGCGACTGGCCTATGCGACGCTGGCCGACTACGTCAACGATGTTGCGATCGCCTCCGCCGTCAACAAGCCGGTGCGCGGTGGTCAGGAGATTCAGTACTACAACTGGTATGACTACTTCTTCTATGCCCAGGACGAGTGGAAGGTGACGTCGAATCTGACGCTCAGCTACGGTCTGCGGTATGAGACGCCAGGTAACTCGATCGATTCGCTGGTACCGCTGAGCCAGTCGATCGTTGCCGCCAACGGTAACGACCAGCGATTCGCCTTCACACCGGTTCCAAAGCGTGACTTCAACAACTTCCAGCCGCGTTTCGGATTCAACTGGAACCCGCGGACAAGCGCCGACGGGATCATTGGCAAGCTGACGGGTGGAGACAAGACGGTCTTCCGTGGTGGTTATTCACGGACGAACGACTACGGATTCATCAACATCAATCTCAACATCGCGAGCGCCTTCCCGTTTGTGGCGGCACTCAACCCGGCGCTGACCAACGCCTACACCAGCCTGCAGAACGCGACCTTCACTGGCGATCCGCTTCAGATTACGCGGACGATCGTCGGTGAGGACTTCCGCTCGCCGTATGCCGATCAGTACAGTCTCGAAGTTCAGCGTGAGCTGGCGAAGGACTGGGTGCTGCGTGTTGGCTATGTCGGGACGAAGGGTACGGCGCTCTTCCAGACGGTTGATGGCAATCCGGCGTTGCCCCGCAACAGCCGGACCGAGACGCTCCGTCGCCAGGATCCGACCCGTGGCATTATCCGTCTCCGCTGCAACTGCGCCGAGTCGATCTATCACTCGTTGCAGACCAGTCTTGAGAAGCGCCTGACCAACAACTTCAGCTTTGGTATGCACTATACCTGGAGCGCCTTTATCGACACGGCCTCGGAGATCTTCAATCCACAGCCGCAGGGTGAAGTTGCCGTGCCGCAGGATTCGTTCAACCGTGACGCCGATCGGGCCCGGTCGAGCTACGATCGTCCGCACCGCTTTACGACCAACTTCGTCTACCAGCTTCCGGTCTTCCAGAAGCAGGAAGGGTTTGTTGGCCGGGTTCTTGGTGGGTGGCAGGTCAACGGTTTCGTGACGCTTCAGACAGGAACACCGTTCACGGTTCTCAACGGCGCCGACCCGACGGGTGCGCTGCAGGGGATCGATTCACTGGTTGGTAACGCGATCCGCCCCAACCTGAACACGACACTCAACACTTCGAACATGAATATCATTGAGTTGATCCAGGCTGGCGGAGCGCGTCTCTTCTCAGCGCTGCCGACAACAGGTGTTCGGGTTGGGAATGTCGGCCGCAACACGCTGCGTGGTGACGGCATTGCCAACCTCGATCTGGGAATCTTCAAGAATACCCGGGTTGGTGAGAAGAACAACCTCCAGTTCCGGGCGGAGTTCTTCAACGCGACCAACACGCGCAACTTCGGCACTCCGAACTCGGCGATCAACTCCGGCGCCAACTTCCTCAACCAGTGGGCGACCAATGGCGGGAATCGCCGGATCCTGATGGGTCTTCGCTACACGTTCTAACCAGTACGAGCTTCGGCTTCGTCAAAACCAGAGGGCCGGCCGCCAGTGGGTTTCACTGACTGCCGGCCCTCTCTCTGTGTGCGGACTTGATCAGTTGATCAGGGGTTAAAGACTAACCACTGATGAGGGTGAGCAGGCTCCGCAGGCCACCGGCGATATCTGCACCAAGGTGAACGCGGAGAGCCCGGCGGTGACGGCTGGCAAGCGACTGAAAATCGCCGATCGCCTGGGCCTGCTTGAGCGTTCCAAAGGACCACGGCAGGCCCGGGATCGGGAGATCCGGATTGTCGTCGGCGGTCAGCTGGATGAAGAGACCGCTGTCATCGCCCCCCTTGTGCATCTGGCCGGTCGAGTGGAGAAAGCGTGGACCGTAGCCGGTGGAGGTTGCGACGCGGTAGCGGCGACCAATCGCCTCCCGCAGTTGCTGGAGAAGCCGCTCGTGCTCGGGAGTCTCCTCAATATAGCCCAGAATCGCGACGTAATCGCCCTCCCGGATCCGGCGCAGATGGGCGGTCACGACCTCGCCGACCGATCCGCCGCCAAGAGCTACACCCGTTTCCGGCGTGGCAAAGATCTCGAGTCCGAGACCACTGGCGATCCTGACAGTTCCCTCGCTGAAGCCGCCGGTCGCTTCGAACCCGGCGAGCAGTGCCCGGGTGTTGTCCTTGCTCTCCTGAACGTTCGGCTGGTCGAAGGGGTTGATCCCGAGCACCGCACCGGCAATGGCAGTGGCGATCTCCCAGAGGTAGAACTCCTCGCCGAGATCGAGCGGGTCCTTAAGGATCCGTCGAATGACGGGATGCCCGGCTTCACGGAGAGCCTTCAACTTGAGGTCGGTCACCTCGTCGATCG
>JBEGMZ010000198.1:0-4263 GCA_041182745.1 Acidobacteriota bacterium | reverse complement strand
GTGGTGATGGGAGTACTTATCGCCGCCGGAGTGAGGCTGCCGTGGCTGCGTCCCGGGCACCTGCCGGGTGACCTCGTCTGGACTAACGCCAGTGGTTCATTCCGAATCTATCTTCCCCTTACCACCTCGTTGCTGCTGAGCCTGCTTTTGACACTTCTCTTCAGGCTTTTCCGGGATTGATTATCATGCCGATTCTCGAAGCGGTCAATGTCACGCGTGAGTACCGAATGAAGGCTGAGACGGTCATGGCGCTCAACGGTGTGACCGTGCAGATCGAGCCGGGTGAGTTTGTATCGATCATTGGTACCAGCGGTTCAGGCAAGTCGACCCTCCTCAACCTTTTTGGAGGTCTCGACCGTCCGACGAGCGGTGAGATTCGCTTTGACGGTCGGAGTCTGGCCACCGCGACCTCGCGTGAGATGTCCCGCTATCGCCTCGAATCGGTTGGGATGATCTTCCAGAGCTTCAATCTGATTCCGACTATGACGGCGCGTGAGAACGTTGCCCTCGCCCTCGCTTTTGCCGGGGAGGGAAGGCGCGATCGGCTGGAGCGGGCAGCGGAGCTGCTCACCCGGGTAGGATTGCAGAACCGGCTCGATCATCTGCCCACCGAGTTGTCGGGAGGAGAGCAGCAGCGGGTCTCCATCGCCCGCGCGATTGCCAACCGTCCGCGGGTCTTGCTGGCTGATGAACCGACGGGCAATCTCGACAGCCGCCGCGCCGCAGAGATCCTTGAGATCCTCGCCGGGATGCGTGAGGCCGATCGCCGGACCATCGTTCTGGTGACCCACGACCAGCAACTTGCCGCGCGCCACGCTGACCGGATCATTCGTCTTCGTGATGGACTAAATTGGAACAGGCAACATTGGGACACTGCATAATCGAATCGTCGCGTAGCAGGGACGTTTTTCAATGTTGCCTGTTCCGATGTCGGCTGTTTCTATGTCGGCTGTTTCTATTTAGTTGAGGAGTAGCCAATGAACTTCACCGATATCATTGCCCTGGCCATTCGCAATCTCCGGCAGTCAAAACTGAGGACGACGCTGACGATGCTTGGGGTGGTCATTGGCGTCGGGGCGATCGTGACGATGGTCAGTTTTGGTCTTGGGCTCCAGCGAAACCTGCTGCGTGATGCCTTTGCACGGATCGATCTCTTCACCTCAATCACCATCATCGGACCCGGAGCCGACGCCCTGCTCGCCCTGAGTGACGATCGTGCCGGACGTGATCAGGAGAATGATGGCGCGCCGCTCGATCCGCCCGCCCGGGTTCTCGATGCGGCGGCACTGGCCGAATTGCGTGCCATCCCCGGAGTCCGCTACGTCCAGCCCCAGATCACCTACCAGGGAATCGTCCGCTTCGAGGGGCGGACACGGCGAATTGCCGTCGGTGGAGCTCCGTCCGATATCGAGTTCAATCCGCGTTTCAACGACCTGATTGCCGGCAGGTATCTGCAGACTCCTTCGTCGGCGGAGATCATCATCACCGAGCGGTTTCTGGCCAACCTGCGGCGGCAGCCCGGGAGTTCGCGCCCGGGAGGTGGACCCTTTCGCCCCGCTCCGCTCAAGTCGGAAGAGGAACGTCGGCGCGAGGCAGCGGCAGCGATCGGACAGAGAGTAACTCTTCTCACCCTGCCCGGAGGAGCGGACACCTCCGCTGATTCGGTCTTTGGCCTTCCACTCCCTGCCAACTCTGCCACTCTGAATACCGCGGGGTACGAGGAACGGGCCTACCAGATTGTTGGAGTCCTGCGAACCGGTGAGGGGATCGATTTTACGCCCGGCGGCAGTGCGCTCGCCTGGCTGCCCCTGGCCGAAGTTGAGCGGCTCCGTCAGGCGCAGGGAGATCCCCTCCGTCAGCTCGGTGAGCTGATCGCTGGAGAGACCGGTTACCAGAATCTTGAGCTGCGCGTCGCCGACCTTTCACGCGTCGAGGCGGTACGGGAAGAACTGCGCCGCCGTCGTTTCAACTTCTTCAGTCTCAGTAACCAGCTCGAAGAGGTTCGTCGCGTCTTCCTTATCATCAATGCCAGCCTGGCCCTGATCGGTGGACTCGCACTCCTTGTCGCCTCATTCGGCATTTCGAACACCATGATCATGTCGATTCGTGAACGGACGCGTGAGATCGGCATCATGAAGGCGATCGGCGGTTCGGACGCCGAGATCGTGCGCATCTTCTTCGTCGAGGCCGGGCTGATTGGACTGGCTGGCGGCCTGATTGGCCTTGTTGCCGGCTGGAGTGTCGACCGCATCGCCAACATCCTCGCCAATAGATGGATTGCGCGCCAGGCAGGGCAGGGCCTGCGCCAGATCGACTTCTTCTCCATCCCCTGGTATCTCGCTGCCGGGGCGATCCTCTTTGCCTTGCTCGTCAGCCTGATTGCCGCAATCTATCCGGCTCGCCATGCCGCGAAGGTCGATCCGGTCATCGCCCTGCGCTAACCCGTACCTCCTCCTCCGGCGCTGACTGCTGGATGATGGCCGACCATCACCCGAAGGAGACTCATCCGACTGGAAATGTCATGCCGTGAGCCCTCCGATCACTCTAATAATCCTCCGGCCGCAGCAGAGTTGTCGCTGATCGATCGCACTCGGTGATGATCCAGATGACCTCCGCCGAGCCGGGCATCCGGTAGACCGACATAATGCGCAGCCCCTTCTCCAGCGCAAAGCAGTTCTCCTGCCGGTCAGATTGATTGACCTCCCCCCAGTCTCCTGCCAGATGGCGTGAGAGCAGTTCACCCGGACTGATACCGTATCTCTCCAGCAACGCAATCGCGCCCGGAGTTCCGACGATGATACCAGGTTCAAAGAGATGGCAAGTGTTATGGCGAGTTGAATCCATGGTGACTCCTCCGACGAAATGACGTCTTCTTCCAAGGATGCCCTGACGCAGGATTGGCTGAGAACAGATCTCTCCCGCTCTGAGGCTGAGTTGATGGGATGTCGGCCGTTCGGCAGGGAACGAGGCCGGATCTGCCGGCAATCGATCACCCACGACCATCAAAAACATCACCATCCTGAACGGTAATTAACGTAACCCAAAACGGGAGGTCGTTCAATAGCCTCAGCCCGCAAATGGACCAGTGACGCGAAGAAGTGGAGAGCGTTGAGTCGCGAGTGGAGGTTCTCCGACCAGGCAGCTGATCGGCTGGCTCGTAACGGGAAGTTAGCCGACCCCAACCTGGGCATTTCTGATAACACACGATGTCTGATTTAGAAGCCCCGATGAACTGGCGTTACCTTCGTCCCGGAGTTACCGGTGGAACCAGAATCTGTCGGGCTGCCAGCAGCCTTTTCCGCAAGATAGCATATTCGACCTGCTGCACGCCGACATTCTGCTCAAGCGCCAGGACGGCGGCAATTGCTGCGCTTTGCGAGAGGGCCATAAAAACGGGTTCCATCCGAATTGAACCGTGAGCGACGTGCGAGGCTGAGACACAGATCGGTGAGAGTAGATTCACGCATTCACTCTGACGGGGGATGATCGAGCGGTAGGAGATACCATACGGCTTGGGCGGCACACGCCAGATTACACCGTCACTCAGCACGTAGCCCTTCTCGGTAACAAAATGTTGTACGACGTGGGAATCCATGCCAAACGATCCGAGACCCACCGGATCGGGTACCTCGCGTCTGCCTTCGCAATCCTGCTGTGTCATCACATAATCAGCGATCATCCGCCGTGCTTCGCGAATGTAGATCATCCAGGGCCATCCGCCGTTATCCGTAAACTCGTCTCTGGCCAAGCCGTAGACCGCAACCTTCTGGCGTATCGCTGCTGGCACACGCGGACTGTTGCCGAGTGTCCACAATAGCCCGCGAATGTAGATCTCGTGCTCTTTTTCGATCTGTCGACGTTTGGCGTAGGAGGCCTCTGGATACTCCCAGTTGGCCCCGGGCAGGTCTGAGCCGATGGCGTGCATATTGTTCCAGTCGACTTTCAAACCGGCACCTGCCAGCGGCTCAATCAGGGCTGGCAGGCGTTCGTCACCCGCTTCAAAGTTCCGAAGCAGCAATTCGTGATCTATCGCTCGATAGCCCTTTGGCTTATCGATCGGAATGCGCAGCTTTGGATCCGAGGTCAGGCAAACACGATAGTTATATGCTTGGATTTTCTTGTCACCCTGTCCATTGGTCAGGTTGTTAAGGCGAAACACATAGGGCAGCAATCCGCTTTGCGGGTTGCCGGGGATGATGTACGGATCTACATCCCGGACAAAATGATCCTTGTCGCCCTGTGTGTAATGGACGCGAGGCTTTG
>JBEGMZ010000197.1:0-3394 GCA_041182745.1 Acidobacteriota bacterium | reverse complement strand
TCAGGGACGTTTTTCAATGATGCCTGTTCCGATGGCGTCTATTTCAATTTAAATTCAGAACGTTATCATACTCCTTGCAACGAAGAGTCGACAACTCTCTTCCTCCGCAAATTGTCAACCGGGATGCCCGGTATTAAAATGGTCCTTTCTTCGACCCTGACCGGGAGACACGGTAATGGTGCCACCTTTCCTGGATGATGTAACCAGATCGACTGGCAGGATACGGTCAGCTTACAGGTCGCATCAACAACGACTTGTCACCGCCAAACTATAACTATCGTGGAAATTGAGCTTGGAAATTGATTAGTATGGAAATTGAGAAGGTATTTCATCCCACCGACTTCACCGAGGCGAGCCATCGGGCCTTTGCCCACGCTCTGAGGCTGGCCGTCGGCCTGAAGTCAGGTCTGACCGTCTTCCATACCGAGGCCCATAACCCATCGGCCTCGTGGGAGGAGTTTCCCCACGTGCGACAACTCCTTGAGTCCTGGGGGATGATTCCACCGCACAGTCCACGCGAGGCGATCATCGATCTCGGAATTGGGGTCGAGAAGGTCTCTGCGGCACATCGCAGCGCACGGGAGTCGGTTCTGAAGTACCTTGAGAAGTATCCGCACGATCTGATCGTCCTTGCCACCCATCAGCATACAGGCCTTTATCGTTGGTTGAGCCGCTCAATTGCTGAACCGGTTGCCCGCCGCTCGGGAGAGATGGCGCTCTTCATCCCAGCTCGTGGTCCGGGTTTTGTCTCGTTCCAGCGCGGAGAGGTCTCACTTCGCAACATTCTGATCCCGGTTGACATCGCTCCCTCACCCCAGCTCGCGATCGAGACGGCAGAGACCCTGGTCAGAGCGCTCGGGGTTACCGATGTAAACTACTATCTTCTCCGAACGAGAGGGCAGGGGAGCCCCGGCGTGATTGAACGAAGTGAGAACGGTTCAGGAAGGCGGATCACGCTCTCCGATGATCGCGATCCACTCAAAGCTGTTCTGCACGGTTGCGACAAGGTTGCCGCAGATCTGGTGGTGACCTGCGCTGACAGTTCGGGTGGGGTGGCGGAGCGGATCATGGGCAGCCTGACCGCGCGGATCGTCAGACTTGCCCCGTGTCCGGTCTTCACTGTTCCGGCGGGGTTGGCTTTCGAAGGTGCGATACCGGAGATCCTCCTTCCGGGCTTCTGACGCACCACTGACGAATATTGGCTCTCAGGGTCTCCACGTTCCGCGGGCGACCGCCGGTATGAAGTTGGTGACTGCTCCCGGATCGAAGCGGATCGTCCGCTCCTCCTCGGCGCTCTGGTAGGCGGTCATCAGCAACTGGGTCACTTCGAGCCCGTCGTAGCAGTTTATTTCGGGCATTCGTCCCTCAAGAAAAGCCCTCACAAAGTATCGGTTTTCGGCTTCGTAGCCGTACTCCGTTGTTTCACTGGCTACGACTGGCATCAACCCCTGCTCGGCATTCTGTTTTTCTACCAGATCCTCGCCTGCTTGTCCGTTCACTCGGCGACTGAAGAAAAGGTTGAGATTGGTCTGGAGCGAGTTCATCATCAGGGAGTATTCCGGGCCAAGCAGCTCGGCGCTCAGGCGCAGGCCGGGGCCAACGTAGCTCCACGAGGTGGTCACCTCGGCCACGAGAGGAAGACCGGCGTCGTCAACATAATTGATGGTTGCCCGCGCGAAATCTTCAGAGGGCCGGGAAAGGTAGTCGACCTGTGGTCCCATCGTCTGCTTCAGAATTTCAGCGTACTCCGGGCGTGAGTACTTAAGGCAGCCGATGGTGGCTGAGACCTTGACCGGACGCACGCTGCTCCGTGGTTTGGCCGGATCGGTCAGCAGAAATCGCGCCAGCTCGATCGAGTGGCACATCATGTCGTTGAGGACACCACCGCCACCAAGGTCGCCCTGCCAGAACCAGGCTCCGTGCGGGCCGCTATGCTCCTCGGCGCACCGGGCAATATAAGGGCGTCCGGTCAGCGCCGCCGCCCGCTGCCACAGAATCTCCCTTCCACGGGTTATCGAAGGCTCGAAGATCTGGTCTTCAAGGTACCCATGGAGCAGCCCTGCCTCCTCCAGCAGCTCGATTACCCGAACCGCCTCGGCCGCATTCCGGGCAAGGGGCTTTTCAACTGCCACGCCGATCAGCGATCCCCGACCGGCCCGAAGCGCTTCGACGATCTCTTCGAGGTTTTCGATCCGCTTGTGGTTCGGTCCGCAGAGCCAGATTGCATCGATCTGTGGGTCGGCGACCATCTCACCGATCGTCGAGTACGATCGGCAGTCTCCAACTCCAAGCGAGCGGGCGAGGCCGGCCGCCTCGTCGGCGTTCTTCCGGTTCGGACTCCAGACACCAAGTATGTCAGCGTCCCGCACGGCGACAAAGGACCTGATGTGGAACCTTGTCATAAAACCACTGCCGATAAATCCAACTCCCAATCGCTTCATCTGAATCTCCTCTGTCGTTCGCACTGCCCTGCAATCGAGCCCCGGAGTCGATTGAATGGTGGCTGCGGCTCACACTCAATACGGGGGTTTGGCCTCAAGCAGGGCGCGGCGGGCACGTGACATCCCCTGGGTCCGAATCCGTTCATCATCGTAGCCGACCAGTTCACCAATGTTCTCGACCACCTTAATGATGGCATTCGCAAGGTCTCGCACCTCCTGCTCGGTGCCGAGGAAGATCTGGTGGGGAAGCCAGACCGACTCTTCATAACCCGCCCGCTCGGCGACCGGGCAGGAGAAGCTTCGGCGTCCGGCGGCCCAGGCTGGGAACTTCTCTGCTGCGAATTCAAAGAGACTTGAACGGTAGACTGCCTCGTAGAATCGACCGTCACAGGGAATCCCCTCGGCTTTCAACGCCGCGACAAAGGCGTCCCGGTGAACACCTTCGAGGCCGGCAGAGTCAAATTTGAAGACATAATGGTAGCTCGCCTGGCGGGTAATGCGAGGATCACGCGGCAGCAGCGAGATGCCACGAACGCCCGAAAGCGCGGATTCGAGCCGGGAGGTCATCTGCTCCCGGAGCAGCGTCTGCTCCTCCAGTCGCTCCAGTTGCGCCAGCAGAACTGCGGCCTGGAACTCCGTCATCCGGTAGTTATGGCCAAGCGCCGGCACACCGTGCGTCTCAGGTCGCGGTGGACGTCCGCAATTGGCAAGTCGGATCACCTGGTCAGCCAGCTCGATGTCGTTGGTGGTGACCATTCCACCCTCGCCGGCGGTCATCAGTTTGCTGGTCTGGAAGGAGAAGCTGCCGGCGTGACCGATCGATCCGGCCCCCTTGTCACGCCAGCGGCCACCGTGTGCATGGGCGCAATCCTCGAGCACAAACAGGTTGTGCCGATCGGCAATCTCCATGATCAAATCCATATCGGCAAAGCGAAAACCGAGATGGACTGGAA
>JBEGMZ010000196.1:0-4256 GCA_041182745.1 Acidobacteriota bacterium | reverse complement strand
GAAGCAGATCCCGCTTGGCACGGTGACGAAGATCACCGCAGATCGTGGGCCTTTTATGATCTCGAGTGAGAATGGGATGTTGCGGGCAACCGTGCTGCTCAATGTGCGGGGGCGAGATATCGGCGGATTCGTCGACGAGGCGAAAGAGCTGATCGCGGCGAGGGTTCGGCTGCCGGCCGGTTACTTTTTCCAGTGGAGTGGTCAGTACGAGAACCAGATTCGGGCCAAAGAGCGGCTGCAGATCGTGGTGCCGGTGGTGGTGGTGATCATCTTCATCCTGCTCTATCTGACCTACAACTCGGCCCTCGAGGCCGCGCACGTGCTGCTGGCGGTCCCATTTGCGCTGACGGGAGGAGTCTTCCTGCTCTACGCTCTCGGTTACAACGTCTCGGTCGCGGTCTGGGTTGGCTTTATTGCCCTCTTTGGAACAGCGGTTCAGACTGGGGTGGTGATGGTGATCTACCTTGAGGAGGCGGTCGAGAAGCGAAGCCTCGAGTGCGCGGCGGAGGGACGGGCGATGACGAGGCAGGACCTGGTCGAGGCCGTGACCGCCGGTGCGCTGCTGCGACTGCGGCCAAAATTTATGACGGTGGCGACAACCGTCGCCAGCCTGCTGCCAATTATGTGGTCGACGCGGGCCGGAGCCGAAGTGATGAAGCCGTTGGCGACGCCGGTACTCGGGGGAATGGTCAGCTCGCTGCTCCACGTCCTGATCGTGACACCGGTCATCTTTCTCTGGCTCCGTGAGCAGAAGTTGAAGCGGGAGTCGAAGGGAGGCGCCAGATGAGATCAGACTGCCAGATAGGATCATCCTGGTTGAGGTCACTGCTGTTGCTGGCACTGCCAGTGATCATCAACCCGGTACCAGGCCAGGTACCAGGCCAGGCAGCAGGGCAGGAGGCAGGGCCATCGGGAGGGTCGGTCAGACTTGGGATCGAGGAGGCGGTCAGGTACGGGATCGATCAGAACAAGGGGCTCGCGGCGGATCGGCTTCAGATTGCCGCCGCCGCCGGTCGGCTTCGCCAGGCCGGGCTGAAAGCGAACCCGATGCTTGAGAGTTCCGGGCTGACCGGGCTCAACGATCCGGGAATGCAGAGTGTCGCGGTCGGGTTGACGCTGCCGCTGGAGGTCGGACGACGGTCGCGACGGGTCTCGCTTGCCGGACACGAGCTTGAACGAAGCCGCCACGAGGTGGCCGACCGCGAGCGGATGCTCGCCGCCGATATCAGGCTCCGATTCGCCGAAATTCTCGCGGTACGTGAGGAGCTGGCACTCGGTCGCCGCATGGTGGAGCTGAATCAGGAGATGCTGCGGCTGGTCAGCGCGCGGGTCACCGAGGGGGTCAGCGCACGCCTCGAGGAGAATATGCAGCTGGTAGAGCTGCGCCGCAGTGAGGCGAAGGTGGCCGCGCTCGAGAGCCGGCTCAATGCCCTGACCGAAGAGTTCAAGGGGCAGATCGGGCTGCCGATCGACGCGACGCTGCTGATGGAGGGTCAATTGCCGTCATCGCCCCACGGAGATGGCGCGAATGGGGCTGCGCACGAGGTGGTCGAGAGGGCGCTGCGGAGTCGGCCGGACCTGCGGGCCGCGCAGGTTGCCGAGGAGATCGGTGAGGCGATGATCGAGATGGCCCGCGCCGAGGGGCGCTTCGATCTGAGCATCTTTGGGGAGATCGGATGGCAGCGCTGGCGATTTGACCAACTGGGCCGGATGGATGACCGTTTCGTCCCGGTCGGGATGCGAACCGGCATGATCCGTGGTGGCGTCAACATTATGCTCCCGACGCGCAATCGCAACCAGGGAGGAATCGAGGCCGCCGTCGCGTGGCGCGACGAAGCCCGTCTTCGCAGTGAGTTTGTCCGGTCGATCATTCGCCGCGAGGTTCAGACCGCGCTCGAGAAGATCGACGGTGCGCAGAAGGTCCTCCGAACCTTTGACAACAATCTGATCGAATCACAGGAGAAGAATCATCAGATCATCCGGGCCAGCTTTGAGCTGGGCCATGCGCGGCTGACCGATCTTCTCGCCGAACAGCGGCGCCTCGTCGAGCTGCGAATGGAGCTTACCGCCGCCCGCCGTGAACTGCTCACCGCCAACATTGAGCTGGCCAGAGCCATTCATCAGATCCCTGGGCAGCCCCCTGGGCAGACCCCCGCGCGAAGATAGTCGAGGAGACAATCCATTATGTTCAACTCCGCTGAAGAGAGTCACCCCGGCAGACCGGGTGCCAGCCGGCGTCGGCTGGTCATTACCCTTGCCGTTCTTCTGCTGATCGTCGGCCTTGGTATCGGATACCTGGTGCGACGCCCACAGTCAGGTGCAACCACCGGGCGTCCGATGCCACGGGTCGCGGCTCCACCGGTTGCCGCCAGTGAACCGGCCGACCTGACCATTCCTCCGGAGGTGGTCGAACGCGCCGGACTGAAGATCGCCGCGCTTGAGAGCCGCACTGGCGAGTCGACATTGCGAACGAGCGGAATTGTCCAGCCCAACAGCTACCGTGAGACCCCGATCATGCCCCTTGTCGAAGGGCGGGTCACGCGGGTCAAGGTGCAACTTGGCGATCGGGTCAGCGAGGGCCAGACTCTCGCGACGATCTTCAGCGCCGACCTGGCCGAGGCGCAGATGAAGTACCTGACCGTCGACGCCAACCTCCAGTTTCACGTCGGCCAGGCCGCCCGTTTCGAGAAACTGGCTCAGATTGGCGCCGTCAGCCGTCAGGAGCTGGAAGAGGTACTGTCCCGGCTCCGCGAACACCACGCCGAGCATGCCTCACTTCGGGAACGGATGCTGCTCTATGGCCTGACCGAGCAGGAGATCGCTTCACTGAAGGAGTCGGGCCAGCTCCGATCCGATGTCCCGGTCCACGCCCCTGCCAGCGGCATCATCACGACTCGTGAGATCAACGTTGGCCAGAACCTGTCGATGCGCGACCGGCTCTTCACCATTACCGACCTCTCGACGATCTGGGTAATTGCCAATGTCTACGAGAAGGACTTCCCGCTTCTGCAGCTGGGAAGAACCGTCACCGTCTCGACCTCCGCCTGGCCGGGCCGACAGTGGAGCGGTCGAATCTCGTACGTCGATCCCCGTGTCGACGAGGAGTCACGAACCGCCCGCGCCCGCATCGAAGTAGCCAATCCTGACCAGCGGTTGCGGTTGGGAATGTTTGTCGATGTTGCCCTCGAGGCCGGTGGAACGAAGGAGATGCTGAGCGTGCCAAAGGCCGCCGTCCAGAGCCTCGGTGATCAGCGAGTGGTCTTCGTGCCGGTCGGTCCGGGCAGATTTCAGATCCGCCGGCTCGTCGCCGGGAGGGAAGACAACGGATGGGTCGAGGTGATCAGCGGCCTCTCCCCCGGCGAACAGGTCGTTACCGAGGGCAGCTTCTTTCTGATGGCGGAGCTGAGCCGGAAGGGGAGTTAGCTGAGAGGTTCAAGAATGATCGCGGGACAGGGGGCTTCACCCTGTCCCGCCGGGCTCCACGAGCGCAACGCCGCGCGGTTCTGATAGAAACAGCCGACACCGGAACAGGCAACATTGCAAAACGTCACTGATTCGCGCCGATTCCATCAGGCAGTCTTCCAATGTTGCCTGTTCCGATTTAGCAGAACTCGGTCGCGTTGAAGAAGTAGCTCAACTCGATCTTCGCGTTCTCTTCTGAGTCCGAACCGTGGCTCGCGTTTTCGCCAACGCTCGTTCCAAAGTCACCGCGGATCGTGCCCTTCGGAGCCTTGGTCGAGTCGGTCGGCCCCATCAGATCGCGCCACGCCTGGACGGCTCCCTCCTTCTCCAGTGCCATCACCACGCACGGTCCACTCGTCATAAAGTCGACCAGCTCACCGAAGAATGGGCGCTCACGATGGACCGCGTAGAATCCCCCAGCCACCTCCTTCGTTAGGTGCATGAGCTTCAAGGCCCGAATTTTGAAACCGTGATCGGTGATCCGCTGAATGATATTGCCAATATTGCCGGCGCGCACCGCGTCCGGCTTGATGATCGCAAAAGTCCTGTTGCCTGCCGTTGACATAGCTCTCCTTGGAAAAAAGTGTTTCAATTACCGTCGGTCATAAATAGACTGCCTCGAGCAGACCGTCATAGTAGCAGCCTCGTTTCTGAAGCGTCAAATCGGGGCTCCGGGCCCGTTCAGCGACGCTCCTTCTTCACAAATCTGAGCGAGGCTGAGTTGATGCAGTACCGGAGACCAGTTGGCTCCGGCCCGTCCTCGAAGACGTGGCCAAGATGCGAGTCGCAACGGC
>JBEGMZ010000195.1:0-4975 GCA_041182745.1 Acidobacteriota bacterium | reverse complement strand
CTGGTGGGTAGCGTCCGCCGGTATCGGCTCGCTGATCCTTGCCTTTACAGTCGGCCCGCGTCTCTGGCGGGTAGCGCGGGACAACAATCTTTACACCGTTGGAGACTACCTTGAATACCGGTATGACCGGCGGATCCGCCGTCTGGTCGCAGTTCTGCTCTGGGCCGGCTCGATTGCAATTCTGGCCGGCCAGCTGATGGCGATCGCCTGGATACTGGAGATCACGATCGGAGCGGCCAAGCCGATTGGATGCCTCGTCGGGACAGTCGTCGCGACAGCCTACTTCACCGCGGGTGGATTGGCCGGCACCGCCCGCGTCAACTCTTTCCAGCTTGGATTGAAGGTGATCGGTTTTGGTGGCGCAATCGCCTGGCTTCTCCACGACATCGGCGGTTGGGATGAGCTGCAGCAGGCGGTCCTGCGGCGCGGCTCACCGCGTCACCTCGATCCGTTCGGGCAAGGCGCCGCCTCTTTCTGGCACTATCTGGTCATACTGGTTCCATCCTTCATCATCTCGCCGGGCCTGCTGCAGAAGATCTTCGGCGCCCGTGGGGTGAGGGAGGTCTGGCGCGGGGTCGCATTGAATGGAGTCGCCCTGCTCGCCTTCTCGATCGTCCCCGTTCTCTTCGGTCTCTTCGCCTACATCCGCTTTCCTGATCTGGCCAACCGGGAGCTGGCCATGCCGACGCTGCTCATCGAGACCCTCCCGGTCTGGGCTGGTGGCCTGCTTCTGGGAGCCCTCTTTGCGGCCGAGGTCAGCACCGCCGACGCGGTCATCTTTATGCTCAGCACCTCGGTCGTCCGCGACCTCTACCAGAGCCACTTCAATCCGCAGGCGACCGACCAACGCCTGATGAAGGTGACACGGATCGTCGCTCTTCTCTGTGGCAGCATTGGCGGACTGACCGCCATCCTTCTCGATTCGGTTGTCTCCGCTCTGACCATCTTCTATACCCTGCTCACTGCCGCCCTCTTCCTGCCGGTTATCGGAGGACTCTATCTGCGGCGAGTCGACTCGCGCGCCGTCCACGCATCGATACTTGTCTCGACCGGTTTGACTCTCCTCCTTGAACTGCTTGAGCGGGCCGGGTTTCTGCAGACTTTCACCACACCGCTCATCTGGGGGCTGGTTGGTGGCGCAGGAACCATGCTTGTCCTGACCCTTAATTCCGTCAACAGAGATCACTGACTGTGGTATCGTTCAAATCGGGGTGGCAGCGTGAAGATGGGAGGGGGCACAATTGAGAGGTCGTTGCGGAGCCTGCCGCCAGTGTATGGCTGCCTCTTCCTGCTCATCATCGCATCAATTGCCGGGCGGATCGTTCATCCACCGCCCGTGGCCGACCCACCGTGCAGAAGCATTGCCGACAATCCGGTGGTGAGGTCGTTTGCCCAGGCGATTGGCGTGATCCAGAAGCAATACTCCAAGCCGCCTGAATGGGAGGCCCTGACCGGGGTGGCCATCACCCGCATGCTTCACAGCCTTGATCCGCACTCCAGCTTCTACGATCGCAGCCACTTCACCGAGATGCTGAATGAGCAGGACAGTCGCTACTACGGAATTGGTGCGATCATCAACCAGCGCCGCCAGGGCGTCTACGTACTTGGGGTCATACCAGGAACACCAGCCGAGCGTGCCGGCATGAGGTATGGGGATAAGATAGTCGCGATTGACGGTACACTGACCGATATGTGGTCTCAGAACAAGGTCCTGGCCAACGTGCGGGGAGCCGCCGGCACCGAGGTTCAGATCACAGTCGAGAGGGTTGGCCTTCCCCGAAGACAGACCTACACCATCGAGCGCGACGAGGTTCCATACCCTTCGGTTCTCAACCATTTTATGATCAGGCCCGGAATGGGTTATGTCGATCTGACTGGAGGATTCAGCCAGCAGACGACCAACGAACTGAGTGCGGCGATTAATGAACTCAAGTCGCAGGGGATGGACCGGTTGCTGATCGATCTGCGCCAAAATCCGGGGGGACTGCTGAAGCAGGCGATCCAGGCCTCAGAGCTCTTTCTCCCGACCGGAAGCGTGATCGTCTCAGTGGTTGGGCGCGAAGGCCGAACCGTCCGGCGCAGCTATGTCTCTGAGAATCAGGCTCCTGAGACTTTGCCGCTGGCGCTCCTGATCGATGAGGGGACCGCCTCGGCAGCTGAGATCCTGGCCGGGGCGCTCCAGGATAATGGCCGCGCCTGTCTCGTTGGGGAGGAGAGTTTTGGCAAGGGTCTTGTCCAGACAATCTTTCGTCTGCGCGACGGCACTGGCCTCTCCCTGACTACCGCCCGCTATCTCACTCCGAGCGGCCGTTCAATTCATCGGTCTATGGCCGTGGGCGGACTGTATGACTATGGTCGTTCCCGTAAACTGAAGGGGCCGTTCCCTGACCACCCATCCGAAGCCGGGGTAGGAGGCATTAATCCCGATCTGCCAGATAGACCAGGCAAGACTGATGTCAGCGAAGACGAGAGGCTGCGGCTGCGGGATGCCTCGTTTGAGTTTGTGCGCCTGGCCAGTGCTGGTCTGATACCGGGTCTCGAAGACTGGCGCGTCCGGCGGACCGAGGCCGTCCAACGGTCACGACGGACCGAGTATGCGGTCAATCCACTTGTCCGACGGCTATTTCTGGATTTCGTCCGCCGCCACCCGGAGTGGCTCATCAGCGAGCCCCTCTCCGAATCCGCGCGCCACTATGTCGACCGGCGCATCCGCGCTGAGATGATCTCGGCCGCCTACGGTCCGGAGTCCGCCGACCAATACCTTCTCGACGAGGACCCGCAGGTTCTGCGTGCCCTTGACTGGCTCAAAAGAAGGCCGTTACCCTGATCTCCGAGGCCCGGCTCTTTTTCTATCTTTGCCCGTCCCGGTCGCAGAAATTTTGCGGATGGTGGCCGGTCAGACATTGGATGTCCGACCAAGGCTGTTAAAAGATTGCATGAAAAAAAGTTTAGCAGCGTCCCAGCCAAGAGAACATATTCGCCACCTGCCGCGGGTCTTTTGGATCGACCACCAGATCCGCAACGGCCACTATCCCAACAACAGCGAGATCGCCAGCCATTTTGAGATCAGCTCCCGCACGGCCCAGCGGACCATTGAGTACATGCGTGACCAACTCAGACTGCCGATCGAATACGTTGCGGCCGAGAGAGGCTGGCATTACAGTGAGCCCCACGTTGGGCTCACGGCGGTCGAATTGACGGAAGCTGACCTCGTGACAATGCTGCTGGCTGAAAAGCTGGCCCGGCAGTACCGCGGGACGGCGATTGGACAGCGAGTCGAGATCGCCTTCGGTAAGATACTGAACGCCTCGACCGGTCTCGTCACGGTCGACCTGAAGGCTCTCTCTGAGGCCTATACCTTCGAGGCGGCGGTGACGACCGACATTGACCCTTCGATCTTCAGCCTCCTTGGCGGTGCCACTACCAGGCGTCTGACGGTCGAAATGACCTACTACACCGCGAGCCGTGACGAGCTGACCGAGCGCCGCGTTGATCCGCTTCATCTTCGTAATGCCAACGGGGACTGGTATCTGATTGCCTGGGATCACAAAAGGGGCCGGCCGCGCGATTTTCTGGTCTCGCGGATCAGGAAGCTTACCGTTACCGCCGAGACCTTCCTCTGGCCAGCCGGATTTGAGCTTGAAAAGTACCTCGCCGATGGCTTTGGGATGGATACGGGGTGAGAGATCGATCCCGGTTGTGCTCGAGTTCGACGATTACCAGTCGCGCTGGATTCGGGAGCGCTCTCCATTTCATCCGACGGAAGAGCGGGAGGAGTTATCAGGTGGCCGCCTTCGCCTGCGGATGACTGTGACGGCCCTCGATGGAGTGAAGCGATTTATTCTTCAGTACGGTGCCCACGTCAACGTTGTCAGCCCGCCAGAGTTGGTTGATCTTATCCGGGCGGAGATCGATGCCGTGCGAAACCTCTACGGAGATCACGCCCTTGCCAATCATTGAGCTCCAGTTCCCGTATGTCGCCGCGACCCTCCCGGCGGATCATGGATATGCCCTCTACGGCGCAATTTCGCGCCGACTGCCGGATATTCACACTGCCGATTGGATTGCAATTGCAACGATTCCAGGGGGTGCCGCCGGACGCGGGGTGATGATCCCGGATCCGGACGCCACACTGCGGATGCGTCTGCCCTTGGAGCGGGTTCCGCTGGTGCGCCGGCTTGCCGGGGAGATCCTCGATCTGAACGGTCACTCCCTCACCCTCGGAGACCCGTGGCTGACCTCCCTCCATCCATCCACCCGGCTTGATGCGCGGATCGTCACGATCCGCGGCTTTACCGAACCAGAACCATTTCTTGCTGCCATCAGAAGAAAGCTCGACGATCTGGGGGTGATGGCCGCCATTCAACCCGGACCGCGGCGGGTAGTACGGATTGCACACCAGACGGTTGTCGGCTTTGCGGTCTCACTTCGTGACCTCGATCAGAGGGGATCTCTCACTCTCCAGGAGATCGGTATCGGTGGTCGTCGCCGTGTCGGGTGCGGCATCCTGATTGCTCCAGCCAGACCGTCACCAGACCCTCACCAGGAAGACAGGGTAATCGTATTATCGAGAGGGCTTTCCAGTTAGTGATCGCACGCGAAGACGCGAAGAAGAAAGATTGTATCGGGAGAAGATCCTTCGCGGCTTCGCGCCTTCGCGTGAGGCCAACAGTAGCTCGTTCGCACTCCTCAGAGAGATCGCACGCGAAGACGCGAAGACGCGAAGAAGAAAGATTGTATCGGGAGAAGATCCTTCGCGGCTTCGCGTGAGGCCAACAGTAGTCTATTAGGTCGCTTCAGAGAGATTGCACGCGAAGACGCGAAGAAGAAAGATCGTATCAGGAGACCATCCTTCGCGGCTTCGCGCCTTCGCGTGAGGCCATCAGCAGCCCGTTTGCTCTCCTCAGAAAGATCGCACGCGAAGACGCGAAGGCGCGAAGAAGAAAGATTGCATCGGGAGACCATCCTTCACGGC
>JBEGMZ010000194.1:0-4192 GCA_041182745.1 Acidobacteriota bacterium | reverse complement strand
GATGTTCTCACCTTAACCGTCTCTGAGCCTGACCGCTCCTTGGGCCTCGTCACAGTGTAGCGGCGCTGTCCGGATACCGTGACGGTCGTCATTGCCATCACGAGCAAAGCCGGAACGAAGAAGGCGGCCATCTGCCCCATTCCCCGAACTGACCGCCGTGCAGCTTCTGCCGTTTGTGTTGTGCGCTGCGACGGGGACCCGGACTGTGTCCGCAGATGGCCACTCAACACCTCTCCGCCTGCTGTTTTCATCTCAAGGTAGCAAGAAGTAATCGTCCCCGATCGCGATCGAAACATAAGGATCTCCATCTGCTCAAACTCTGCTCAAACTCTGGTTGCAATCGACCCGCTACCGACGCCGGAGCAGATCCCGGCCCTCCCACTTCTACGCACCTCTTTGTGGGTCACCTTTCGTATGGTCAATCCTCACTCTTCCGACCCGTGGCTGCTACCTGATCACGTGCACAACGGAATCCGACGTAGTCATAGCTGATCCCTGGCCGATCGAAGAACCTGTCGGTCGCCGTCTGCTCTTTCGCCGGCACCCGGAACCCTCCACCCCGAATGATGCGGTTACCATCATCAGGTTTCGCCGAACTGCCAGGGTAGGGGCGATACTCGCTCTCGGTCCACTCGGCGACATTTCCGGCCATATCTGCGACCCCAAATGGGCTGATTCCATCCGGGTAGCTTCCGACCGCCTGCGGCTTGTCAAGCCCAGTCTCGCGGGCGTTCGAGAATCGGGGTCGCCACTCGTCACCGTATGGATAGAGGCGGTTTTCACGTCCCCGGGCTGCATACTCCCACTCTGACTCCAGTGGCAACCGCTTGCCGGCCCACTGGCAGTAGGCACTTGCTTCAAGCCAGGTGACATTGACCACTGGCAACATCGCCTCGCCATTCTCATACTCTCCATCCCGCCAGTGAGCCGGTGGATTTCGTCTTGTCTGTCGGATGAACCGGTCATAGTCCTCGTTCGTCACCTCGTAGCGGTCGATGAAGAACGGACCTACCTCAACCTTGTGGGCTGGTGCCTCATACTGGTTACCATTGTCACGCCCCATCAGAAACTCTCCACCTGGAATTGAGATCATTCCAAGGGGGACCGCGACCGGGCTTTCACCGCTACCAGCCACGTCATCAGCTCCGGAGCGGCTGAATAACCAGACTCCAACTCCGGCTGCGGCAACCAGCAGGAACAGGGCCACTGCGTTTATCAGCCGGCGTCCCATCCCGGTACCGGTCGGTGTCGGCAAGGGGTGGGGCAGGGGCCCCGTGTTCCCGCCCACTACGGTCTGGCTAATCACGGTGTCGGAGAGGCTTGGCTCTGCTCTCGGGTCTTGCCTCGACTCCCCCGATTGGACGACCGTATGACGCTCCGTGTCCCGGTTGAGGGAGCTGGATTTGCCGGTCATCTCAAAGCGGTCGATCGCCGCGATGAATTGGCGCGCCGACTGGAAACGAGCATCCGGACTCTTCTCGAGGGCTTTGTAGACGATCTGCTCAAGCCCGGGCGAGATGTCCGGATTGAACCGCGAGAGTGGTGGGACCGGCATCTCAATGTGGCCACGCCGAATTTCGTAGTCGGAGGTTCCTGAACCATCGGAATCGAAGGGAACTCTCCCCGTAAGCATTTCGTAAAAGACTATTCCGAGCGAGTAGATGTCAGAACGCTGGTCGAGATCCCGGCCCCGTGCCTGCTCCGGGCTCATATACTCGGGGGTGCCGGGATTGAACCCAATCTGGGTACCGCCCTTGACCCCCCTGACCTTGACGATCCCAAAGTCGGTCACCTTCACCAGGTCCGTCGGTGTAACCAGGATGTTGGCCGGCTTCAGATCCCGGTGAATGATCCCCTGGTGCTTCTTGCCCGTCTTGTCGCTGTAGGCGAAGTGGTGGGCATAATCGATCGCCTGCAGAATCTGCCGGAAGAGCCGGATGGCGCGGTCAGCCGGAATCGGACCCGTTTCAGCGAGGATCATTTTGCGCAGATCGCGCCCCGGGACGTGCTCCATCACGATGCAGGTCGTCTCACCTACTGCAATGAAATCATAGACCCGCACAATGTTTGGATGGTCAAGCTGCGACTGGATGTAGGCCTCGCGCTCAAGCCGCTCGCGCAGGTGCTCAATCTGGCGTGGGTTGAAGTCTTCCGTCCGAATGGTCTTGATCACCACCTCACGGGCAAGCAACGAGTGGCGACCAAGGTAGAGTTCACCCATCCCACCTTCGCCAAACGGGCTCAGCACTTCGTAATTCCCAATTGTGCGTCCGAGCATAATCTCCCCACGGGAACGCTGTTTATGTTGACTCAGGGTCAGGCCCGCAGCCGGCTCTGCCTCACCCGGCAAGCCGCCGGGGATCGCCATAACATCTCAGTTTGCCTTCTTTCTGAACTGCAGCAGACAGTCCCGATCACGAAAACTGACCAGACAATTGTAGTCTCCGATGCGAAGCTGATCACCATCCGTCAGCTCAATCTTTTCGATACGCCGACCGTTGACATAAGTGCCATTGGCACTTCCCGGATCGATCAGGACGAAGGTCGATCCGATACGCCTGATCAGGGAGTGGTCACGTGAGACCTTCTCTCCTTCAAGCCAGATGTCGCAGGAGGGATGTCGTCCAATCGTCGTCTCATTGCCGCACAGGCTGAGAGTTACCCCCTCCTCAAGCCCTCGTACAAAGATCTGCGGCAGTTGCTCTGACTCCTGTCTGACCTGCGACAGGTAGCCTGAACCGGTCTCTCTTCCCGAGGACTGGGTTGTCGGCCGTGCCGTTGTCACCTCGACCCGCAGCAGGTGGGTCCCGATGCGGATCTGATCACCATCCCGGAGGAGACAGCTCCGAATTCTCATCCCATTGACCCAGGTACCATTTCGGCTGCAGTCTTCGGCGAGGTAGCCACTGCTGACACGCTTCAACACACAATGAATACGTGAAACGGTCGCACCTTCCAGCAGAATATCGCATTCAGCCGAGCGGCCAATTGCAATCTCTGGCAGTTGGGTTATGAAACGCACCTGATCGCGATCAGGTGACCCACCCACCACCAGGCAGAGCGACGCCGACATCATGGAATTGGTGATTCTTTCCGCTCTCTGCGCCAAAATCGCCTGGTCTCCCCTCACACCCTCAACGTGAAATCACCTTCGCAGCGGATGAGACGGACTACAAACTCCTCACCCCGGGCTGAAAGCCGCTCGCCACTACCACCGCTAAGTCCATCAGTGATGGACTTAGACTGCACCACGGAGCAAGCCCGCAGCATACTCGTCAAATTGCATCTTGAAGTCGTATCCTGAAACCGCATCTTGAAACCGCGTCGCGCTATCCACGCCACTTCAGTCTTCTGACCAGCTGTGCCAAGAGCCAACTTATCGCGCTCAGGGCGACATCAGACTATCACGCGACAGCAACTTTGGCCAGATAAACCATTAAGATATTAGACTGAGATATTAGGCCGATAAGATATTAGACTGAATTCTGCGGCCGAGCAGTGGGATCGCATTGTCAGGGATTAAAAGTCGACCCATCTCATCCCCATTTTACCTCGACCAGATAAATTGCCGCCCCGGTGGGTGCCATCGCCACGCCCCACGGCTCAACGTGATGCGCTAAATTGTCACGATCAACCCAATTCGTATTGTCGCGACTCGGGAAAGTTGTTGACGAGAGAACCACGAAGAGACTAGAATGACTCCGGTTAGAGGTGTGCCCCTGTCACTGGTAACTTCGCCGCTCCGGCAGAGTTCCTTCACCCAGTTGGTCGTCGCTGTGAAATCTGCGGTGTGGCCTCCTGTCTCTCAGAACAGTATCAGAGCCCCCCGCCGTCTCGCTCTTTGTGAAGAGCTGCCGAATGTGGAGGGTTCCGGGTTAGGCTATATTACGGTCAACTGCCTGGTGAGCGGGCGTAGTGAGTTGTACTCACAGACCACTGTATCCGGACAATCTGAGCTCGAACTGGATTGAAAATTGAGAGGAGACCGGACTTGAGAAGTCCGAATCATATAATGCCTGGCTTGTAATGCCTGGCTTGGGAACACTGGTGTGGCGGCTGAACTCCGTTAGTTGTTGGAAGGAGCGTTGGAGGGGGCGTTGGAGGGGGCGTTGGAGGGGATAGGATCAACAGTCGGGCCAGATGGTCAGAACACATAGTCCGGCGGTCAGATCAAAGATCTGGTGTAAAAAGA
>JBEGMZ010000193.1:0-4930 GCA_041182745.1 Acidobacteriota bacterium | reverse complement strand
CTCCGGTTCGGTCGAGCTGGCGCCGCTTCTCGGACTTTCCGACCGGATTGTCGACCTTGTTGAGACAGGCCGGACGCTGCAGGAGAACGGGCTGGAGGTGATCGACGTGATCACCGAGTCGACTGCCCGCCTGATCGTCAATCGGGCCAGCTTTCACCTCAAGACGGCTCAGGTGGCGAGACTGCTGGAAAGCCTGACCAGGGAGCTGGGGAGCCCCGATAGGCGAGGATAGGCGAAGATAAGCGAGGATAGGCGAAGATGAGCGAGGGTGACGCCCCAAACCTGACCAGGTTGACGGGAGGCCAACGGGCCAGCTCTCGCAGTCAGGATCACCTGACGCCGAAAGACTGTTCACGACTGTAATTTCAGACCGGAATTTCGCCTGTGCTGGAATTTCGGCTACGCTGGAAGATCACTTATGATTGACATCATCACGATCGATACCGTTCATCCTGAGAAGAGTGAGAAACTGTCACACATTCTGGGACGCCATCTTGGTCTCAACACCGAGGTCATGGCGCGAACCGAGGCAATTGTCAGGGAGGTTACCACACGTGGTGACGCGGCTCTGATCGAGTATACCCGACAGTTTGACGGCATAGGCCACACCCCGCAGACCATCCGGGCCAGTCGCGAGACGATTGAGCAGCTTGCAGCCCAGGTCGATGACCAGCTACTGGCCGCCATGCGGGAGGCGATCTCGAACATTCGCTACTACCACGAAAAACAGCTCAACCGTGACTGGGAAGTGGAGATGGCGAACGGTGTCAGACTCGGACAGCGGGTCCGGCCATTGAAGATTGTCGGACTGTATGTCCCGGGCGGAAGTGCCGCCTACCCTTCAACCGTGATGATGAACGCGATTCCGGCGCAGGTGGCGGGAGTAGAGCGGATTGTCGTCGTCACACCGCCGGCACAGTTTGCTCAGAACCCGGTGATTGCGGCGGTGCTGCGTGAACTTGAGCTGTTTGAGGTCTACCTTGTCGGTGGCGCGCAGGCAGTCGCCGCGCTGGCCTGCGGCACAGAGAGCCTGCCACGGGTTGACAAGATTGTCGGTCCGGGCAATCAGTATGTCGCGGCCGCGAAGAAGCTGGTCTATGGTGCGGTCGACATTGATTCGATCGCCGGGCCGAGCGAGATCGTAGTGGTCGCCGATGGAACGGCACGACCAGACTTTGTCGCGGCCGATCTGCTCTCCCAGGCCGAGCACTCAACCGATGCCGCAGCCATCCTTATTACCGACAGCCCGCTGCTGGCTGAGGCGGTTCGCGAAGAGCTAACTCGTCAGACAAGAAGCCTTTCACGGGCTCCGATCATTGAGCAGTCGCTGGCCGAGTATGGTGCGCTGATCGTCGTCGACTCGCTCGATGCCGGCTGCGCGCTGGTCAATCGCCTTGCTCCAGAGCACGTCGAGGTGATCACTGCTGACAGTGAAGCAACTGCCGCCCAGATCACCAACGCAGGTGCAATCTTCATCGGGCCATACTCTCCCGAGTCGGTCGGTGATTACTTTGCCGGAACGAACCACGTTCTGCCAACCAGCGGAACGGCCAGATTCTCATCGGCACTTGGTGTCTACGACTTTCTCAAACGGACCAGCATTGTTCGCTACACTCGCGAGGAGCTGATGCGAACCGCCCACTCAATCGAGCGACTTGCACTGGCCGAAGGATTTGAAGCTCATGCCCGGGCGGCCACAATCAGGTACGAATAGCTTATGAGTTCACCACTCGAGAATATCAAGCCCGGGGTGCGGGCGCTCACCGCCTACACGCTCAACCCGATCGAGGCGGCGGTCAAGATAAACCAGAACGAAAATCCGTTCGGACTGCCAACTGCGATCAGGGACGAAATAGTCCGCCGCGCACTGGCGGTCGACTGGGCACGTTATCCGGAGTTCGTTCCGCGCCAGCTCCTCGATAAACTGGCCAAGTACACCGGCTGGCGTGCAGATGGAATCATGGCCGGAAATGGCTCCAATGAGATGATCCAGTCGGTTGTCCAGGCAACGATCGAGAAGGGGCGTCGCGTCGTCCTGCCCGAACCGACCTTCTCCGTCTACCGTCAGGTGATCAGCGTCGCCGGTGGCGAGATTATCCCGGTGCTGCTTACCCCGTCACTTGAGTTTGATCTTCCGGCGATCCGCGCGGCAATGATCACGCACCGCCCGACGTTGACGATCATCTGCTCCCCAAACAATCCGACTGGATGCACCATCACCAGTAAGGAGCTGACTGGACTGCTTGAGTGCTCGTCGGGTCTGGTGGTAGTCGACCAGGCCTATGTCGAGATCGGGGGTGAGGACTTTGTTCCGCTACTCAGCTCTCACCCCAACCTGATCATTCTCCGGACCTTTTCAAAGGCGATGGCGCTGGGTGGACTGCGGATCGGCTACTGCCTCGCCTCTCCCGCTCTGACGACTGAGTTGAGCAAGGCCAGGATGCCATACAGCCTCAACCTTATCTCGATGATCGCCGCCGAGGTGACACTCGAGCGTGAGGCCGAATTGAAGCCGCTCGTCACCGCAATGGCGGCCGAGAAGAGTCGACTGCTCGCGGCGCTGGCGAAGATTCCCGGCCTGGCCCCGGTTCCATCGGCCGCCAACTTTCTGGTCACGGCGACATCGATTCCGCCACCCCAACTGTTCAGGGAGCTGCTCGGGCGTGGCTTCCTGATCCGTGACATCAGCCAGGCCCCGCTGCTCTCAAACTATGTCCGGATCAGTGTTGGAACCCCAGCCGAAAATACCGGGTTGATCGAGGCACTCACCGCCATTTTTACGAAGCGATGAGATGATGGGATGATGGGATGATGGGATGAAAAGATGAAAAGATACGCGACAACAGAGCGCCAGACGAGGGAGACACGAATCCGGCTCGAACTTGGCCTTGACGGCACCGGAAAGAGTGAAATTGCGACCGGGATCCCTTTTCTCAACCATATGCTCGAACTCTTTGCCCGGCACGGCAATTTCGATCTCCGGGTGGATTGTGCCGGCGACCTTGAGGTTGACGATCACCACACGGTCGAGGATATCGCCATCTGCCTTGGCCAAGCCCTCTCGCGGGCCCTCGGTGAAAAGATCGGAATTGCACGCTATGGTCACGCCTATGTTCCTATGGACGAGACACTTGCGCGTGCCGTCATCGACCTCTCCGGCCGCTCCTACCTCGTCTACCATGCCGAGGAGAAGCGGGAGAAGGTCGGAACCTTCTCGGTCGAGCTGGCCGAACACTTCTGGCACTCCTTTGCCGAGCACGCGCGCTGCAACCTGCACCTGGAAGTCCTGTACGGGCGTAACCAGCATCATATGCTCGAGGCGATCTTCAAGGCTGCCGCCCGGGCGCTTGCGCTTGCCGTCAGAATCGATACCCGTGTCGACGGCGTTCTCTCAACGAAGGGTACACTTACAGGCGAATCAACATGACCATTGCAATCATCGATTATGGCGTAGGTAATCTGCGGAGCGTCGAAAAGGCATTTACCAGCCAGGGGATCGAAGCGATCGTCACCGACGACGAACCGACGCTGCGTCGCGCCGAGAGGCTGGTTCTTCCCGGCGTCGGGGCTTTTGCCGCCTGTATGAATGGACTGCGGCAACGTGGGTTCGACCAGCTGGTGCTTGAGGCTGCCAACGCCGGAACGCCAATACTTGGACTCTGCGTCGGGCTTCAGATGATGTTCGAAGAGGGGCATGAATTTGGGGTCCATCGTGGACTGGGTCTGATGCCGGGACGAGTCGTTCGCTTTCCCGAGGGTCTGCACGTACCCCATATTGGCTGGAATCAGGTCCACTTCCGCCAGCCCGGACACCCAATCCTGCAAAATCTTTCTGACAACTCCTTTTTCTATTTTGTCCATTCGTTTCACGTTGAGACGCCAGACGACGACTGCATCCTTGGTGAGACCGAATACGGCATTACCTACCCTTCGATCTGTGGGCGCGGCTCGGTGGTCGGGGTCCAGTTCCACCCTGAGAAGAGCCAGTCAGCCGGGCTCTCCCTTCTTCGTCAGTTCGCCAGTATCGGGTCGTACCAAGCGGATTTCGGATCGGCTGACTCACTGCTCGAGGCGTGATAAAGGTTCAGCTGCCTGGCTCTGCCACCCTGGCGCCAACTTCTTCAACCGCATTTTCTACCGTGGCTAGCTTGGATATCATTGCTCACGGCTTAAGGTTATAATGGTTTCTTAATCGTACTCGCTGTTTCACTGGTGTCAGGCTTATTGATGACTTATAAGTTCCCGTTGTGGGCGCTCGATTGACACCCAGGTTCCGGCTTCATCATCGCGTCACGGGTGATGGTTAACCTCCTCTTACCTCATTACGGCGACATTACGGCGACCGGTTGTCCCTTTTGATCACGGGTGTCGAGTGACGGCACTGCTAAATTATATCTTCTGTCACGTTAGCCCTTAACGATGACGGGATCCTCGGGACCTCAATGGTTCGTCGGTACTCAGAGCAAACTAACACAACCGGACATAGGGATGGTTGTGGCACGACAGATGAGCGATGGCTGAAAACTCCTCAATTACTTACACCTTCGGACCATTTCGAATTGAAACGCAGTCACAACGACTATACCGTGACAGTACTCTCATTCCGCTGACAAGAAAACGGTTCGAGATACTTTTTTTTCTGGTCAAAAATGCCGGCCAGGTCGTAAAGAAAGAGGATCTCTTTGCTTCGATCTGGCCTAATCAGACGGTGGAGGAGTCCAATCTTACGCAGCAGATCTACCTCCTGCGGCGTGACATCGAAGACGATCCGAGGGTACCCTTTTATATCCAGACCATTCCCGGAGAAGGCTATCGCTTTCACCCACAGGTAACGGTCTCCGGCCCTTCGGAAGACACCCTCAAGAACGCCCCTCCCGAGCAGTCAAGCCAGGCTGAGAAGAGCCCCTCGGGGTTAGGTTCGGGCTCTGAG
>JBEGMZ010000192.1:0-7278 GCA_041182745.1 Acidobacteriota bacterium | reverse complement strand
TTCGGACTGATCTCACTCATCTCCTGACGGTCAGCGGTTATCTAATCTGCAGTCGGTGAGCGGACGGACGGCCAATGAGAAGAGAGGAAGCGGTGCTGGTCGGGGCCGGTGGCGGCTACCGCCCGGAGATCGATGGATTAAGGGCCATCGCGGTCCTCGCGGTGATCGTCTATCATTTCAATCAACGGCTTCTCCCGTCCGGTTTTCTTGGAGTTGACATCTTCTTTGTCATCTCCGGATATGTGATCACCCGATCGCTCGATCAGCAGATGGCCTTACCACTGACCGACCTGCTGCGCCAGTTCTACACCCGACGAATCAGGCGCCTTGTGCCGGCGCTTGCTCTCTGCGTGGCAGTCTCCGGGCTGCTGATCTGCCTCTTCAATCCATTTCCCGGGATATCGATCAAGACGGGGATGGCCGCCCTCTTTGGGCTGTCGAACCTCTACCTGTTGCGGGCATCAAGGGACTACTTTGCCCCCTCGGCCGAGCTGAACGTCTTCACCAACACCTGGTCACTCGGAGTCGAGGAGCAGTTCTACCTGCTCTATCCAATCCTCTTCCAGACAATTGGAAGACGGGCACGGGGGCTTTTTTCGGTCTTGATCGGGCTGTTGTCGATCGCCTCGCTGGTCCTTTACATCTGGTTGAATACCCGACACGCGACACTGGCATTTTTTCTGATGCCGGCCCGCTTCTGGGAGCTGGGGGCGGGGGCGCTCCTTCACCTCGAACGGGAGCGGGTCAGACGCCTTCTCGGGTGGTTAAACCCATTACCGGTTGCGCTGGTCCTGATCGGTATCCTCCGCTTTCCGCTCCTGGCGGTAGAATGGCGAACGATCGCCTGCGTGCTGCTGTCGGTGCTGCTGATTGGCCGGCTTGCCGTAGCTGACGACCGACCGTCGATGATCCGGCAATTCCTGAGCAATCGGCGGATGGTCTATCTCGGTCTCATCTCGTACTCGCTCTATCTCTGGCACTGGACCATCCTGACCATCTCACGCTGGACGGTGGGGGTCGATATGCAGACCGCTCCATTCCAGGTTCTATTGATGCTTGGGCTGGCGATGCTCTCATACCATCTGGTTGAGAGACCGCTTCGTCACCGTCCCTGGCTGAAAGATCGGCGTCTGGACCGCTGGGGAACGATTCTGGTCGGGCTGGGTGGAATTATCGGACTGGCGATGCTGCTGGCGCTTCTCAACCGGAGCGGAGATCGACTCTATCTCGGAAAGGCGGGGCGCGAGTTGGTGCCCCGGCGTGAGAGCCAGATCTTCACCCGCTCCGACCTCGCCGACATCCTGCCAATGGCCGCGCAATGGGAGCGTCGCTGCAACATGACACCACATCTTCTGGGTGGTGATTCGTATCAATCAAAGCCGATCGTCGATGAAGCGTTCATCTCGCGATGTCTGGCCAGCGAGTCGGTGCAGCGCCGGCTGATTCTGGTCGGAGACAGCTTTGCCAGCGTCACGGCGCCACATCTGGCCGCCATCTCTCGTGAGAAGGGGCTTGATTTCCGTATCATCTACGGCTTCGGCTGCCCCTACCCGCTCCGTTATAGTGAGATACGGCCTGAATCCGGTCTGCGGTGCGCGGAGGTCGACGAGGAACTTCTGCGGCGCAAGCTGATCGACACGCTCCGTGAGGGCGACATCCTGGTGGTTCGACTCTACCTGCCACGCTATCTTCGTCTGGAGCAGAACCGGCTTCCGGCGCCTGACGTCTATGATCGGGCCCTGCTTGGGCTGCGCGACGAAGTGCGGAACAGGGGAGCATCCCTTCTTGTTATTGGCGCTAATCCGACTCCGACCAACGCCCAGATCAGGTCGCTCGATCGGCAGTGGTTCAACTTCAGATCCGGTTCGGCCGCCGACCTGACCGAGATCTCCCCGCTCGACAACCTCGAGACAACCTCCTTCCACCAGATCGACGATCACCTTCGTCGCCGGTTTGGAGATGAGGATGGCATGATCTTCTTCACGCTCAAGCCGTGGCTCTGCCGGGAGGGTGATCGATGTCGGATGACAATTCAGGGACGGCCGATTTACGATGGTGATCCCCACCTGACGCCAGCCGCCCAGGACCTTCTCTACGCTCCACTCTCCGGGGTGGTTGGTGAGATGGCCGCCGGGTGGGCTGACACGCAGAATGGCTCTTTACCGTGATGGGTTGTCTTGACAGACTCCAAATTCATGAGATAGTCTGCCAGTTTGACATTACTTTCATTGCGGCGTGTGACGAGAGCTCATTCCGCGAGAGCGTACGAATATTTGTGGAAGCAGGGAGAAGAGCGTGAAAGATAATATCCATCCAAACTATAATGAGTGTCAGGTGAGCTGTGCGTGTGGAGCCAGCTGGACGACGCGTTCGACGAAGAACGAGATTCAGGTTGAAATCTGCTCGAGCTGCCATCCGTTCTTTACCGGCAAGCAGAAGCTGATCGACACCGCTGGTCGAGTCGAGAGGTTCCAGCGCAAGTATGGCAAGAAGACCACACCGGCCTCGGCCTGAGTGGTGAGCCCCATGCGCGGAGACCATTCATCGACTACCGTGTCGCTGATCTCAAGCCCGACCTTGCGTCTTCGCCTCGGGTCAGCACGGCCTGTCGTGTGCGGCCATCGCTAAATATTCAAGCTCTGAGCCATCTTGCCGTGGGGGTCGATTCCTGGTCACGATCCGGAATCGATTTGAGGGTTATCCCCCCGCCGGCCGGGTGGCTCCTCTCATTTCCGCAGGCGGCACGGAACCGGAGAGGTGGTGTCCGGAACAAGCAACGCTTGAACGGGTCCCTCATTGATGGCCCCTTCAGTTCGTTGTGTCGCAGTCCTGCTTATTCCGAGTCAGGTCCGAGATCTAATCTGTCTTTGATCGATGCGTTTTTTTATGGTTGAGGGAGGTCGGCGATGAGCGAGCGGAAAGAGATCATTGTCGGTGGCCAGGCCGTCATCGAAGGGGTGATGATGCGCGGTCCGAACTCGTGGGCAGTGGCGGTCAGACGCCCTGACGGGGTAATCGTCTCGATGGCTGAGCCGCTATCGTCTCTCAGCGCCCGGTATCCGATTCTCAAGGTTCCCGTGTTGCGCGGCAGCGCAGTGCTGATCCACTCGATGGTTCTCGGGATCAGGGCGATCAACTTCTCTGCTGCCATCGCTCTGGACGAGGGGGAGAGACCGGAAGGCGGGTCAGGAGCAACTGCGGCGATCGGCTCAATCATCTCGGCACTTATCTTCAACATACTGCTCTTCGTTGTTCTGCCACTGCTGCTGACCAACGCGATGTTTCTCTATTTCGGCTGGGGCAACAGTGAGGGAGTGACTGGGATCGTCGGCGGGAGCTGGTATGAGACGGTCTGGGCCTGGGGACGGAGCTGGACGCGTCCGGTTCGCCCGTCGATCGGCTTCAACCTCGTCGACGGAGTGATCCGGATGGCTCTCTTTCTGGTTATGATCTGGAGCTTCTCGAAGATTGAAGAGATCCGCCGTCTCTTTGAGTATCACGGCGCGGAGCACAAGACCGTCTTCACCTGGGAGGCAGGGGCGGAGCTGACGGTCGAGAACGCGCAGCGCTATCCGCGGCAACACCCGCGCTGTGGAACCAGCTTCCTGATGGTTGTCATGCTCGTCTCGATCGTGCTCTTCTCAGTCGTGAAGTTCGATTCACTGCTGCTAAATCTTCTGACGCGGATCGTGCTGATCCCGCTGGTAGCAGGCATCTCCTACGAGATAATTAAGGCCGCTGGTCAAAAGGAGACCAGCTCGGTCTTCCGTCTCATGACCCTGCCTGGCCTCTGGCTGCAGAATGTCACGACCCGAGAACCGTCGCCTGATCAGCTCGAGGTCGCCATCCATGCGCTGCGAGAATCACTCAAGCTTGAACCACCGTCCGTCCCGGCAGTGCCCACCTGCCAGACTGTCACGGCCGCCTGACGCGGACTGAACCCGGCGAGAAGAAGGAGTTGATCCGGAATGTTTGAGAAGCTGGAAGCAATCGAAAGCACCTACGAGGAACTGACCAACCAGATGATGGATCCGGCGGTGATCAGCGATCAGACTCGCTATACCAAGATCGCTCGCCAGCACCGTGAGCTTGAGGCTGTTGTTGGCAAGTTCCGTGAGATGAAGAAGATCTCGCACGACATTGACGGGACAAGAGAGTTGATCCGTGACAGCGACGACGAAGAGATGCGTGAGTTGGCAGCGCTGGAGCTTCCGGGGCTGGAGGAGTCGCTGGTACGTGTCGAGGAAGAGCTTAAGATTCTACTCCTGCCAAAGGATCCAAACGACGAAAAGAACGTCATTCTCGAGGTTCGGGCGGGAACCGGCGGCGAGGAGGCCTGCCTCTTCGCGGCCGAGGTGCTCCGGATGTACCAGCGTTATGCCGAGCAGCAGGGATGGCGGTTCCAGATTGCAGACGTCTCCGAGACCGGGCTTGGTGGCATCCAGAAGGGTGAGGCCATCATTGAAGGCGACCGAGTCTATTCCAAGCTGAAATATGAGTCGGGTGTCCATCGCGTTCAGCGTGTTCCACAGACAGAAACCAGTGGCCGTATTCATACCTCGGCCATCACCGTCGCCGTTCTGCCCGAGGCGGAAGAGGTGGATGTCAAGATCGAGGCGAAAGACCTCCGGATCGACACCTTCTGTTCTTCCGGCCCAGGCGGACAGTCGGTCAATACGACCTATTCTGCGGTTCGTCTGACCCACCTGCCAACCGGTCTGGTCGTCTCGATGCAGGACGAGAAGTCCCAGATCAAGAACCGGGAGAAGGCGATGCGAATTCTGCGTTCGCGGCTGCTGGAACTGGAGATGCAGAAGCAGCAGGATGCGATCTCTGCCGAACGGCGGGCACAGGTTGGATCGGGCGATCGATCAGAGAAGATTCGAACCTACAATTTCAAGGAGAACCGGGTGACCGATCACCGGATCGGTCTGACGCTCCACAAGCTCGACCTGATAATGGAAGGGGATCTGCGCGATCTGATCGACGCTGTTGTTACCCACTACCAGGCCGAGAAGCTGAAACAGGAGACCGAGCGGCAGGTGGCCGTGGCCTGAGCGATGTCCGAGCCGATCACGATTGCCGAGACCTTGCGGAGAGGTGCACTGCGACTGAAAGAGTCCGGGGTTCCAAATGACCTTCTTGACGCGCAGACCCTGCTGGCCTTCGCCCTCGAACGGGACAGAACGTGGCTGATCGTCAACTACCGCGAGCCGCTCGATCCAGAGCAGGAGCAGCTCTTTCGAGCGCTGATTGAGCGTCGCGCCCTCGGCGAGCCGCTCCAGTACATTACGGGACAGCAGGAGTTCTTCGGTCTCAACTTTGAGGTGAACCGAGCGGTGCTGATTCCCCGCCCCGAGTCGGAGCTGATCGTCGAGGAGACGATCCGGCTTGTCGGAACCTCTGATTGGAACGAGCCCTTGATCGTCGATGTTGGAACGGGATCAGGATGCCTGGCGATTGCGATCGCCCGGGAACTCCCCGCCGCCCGGGTTGTGGCGATCGACATCTCTGACGCCGCGCTGGAGGTTGCCAAGCGCAACGCCGCGCTAAACGGGATGGAGAGGCGGATCGAATTCGTCGTTGGTGATCTGCTGGGCCCGTTTCAAGATCAGGCGTGCGTCATCGTATCCAATCCGCCATACGTCACCCGAGAAGAGATGGACGACCTGCAGCGCGAGGTTCGTGACTGGGAGCCACGATCAGCGCTGACGGATGAGGCCGATGGTCTGAGCCTCCACCGCCGCCTGATCCGTGAAGCGGTCGATCACCTCCGATGGGATGGATACCTGATCTGCGAGATCGGATACCGCCACGCAGAGGCGGCTCGAGACCTGTTTGTGGCGCCGGACTCGTCACCGTGGGAGCCCCCCCGATTCCTGACCGACCTGCAGGGGATTGAAAGAACGCTGGTCGCCCGCCTCCGCCCGCCGTCACCCGATCGCGGCTGAGTCTTTTTGACTCGATCCACGTCCAGTTTGAAACCAGCCACACTTCCGGCCGGCGGCATCCGATCCCATCGTCAGATCCAACTACCTCACGTCGGGCTTCTCCGGCGGAGCGTCATCAACAATCTTGATGTCGGTCTCAAATTTACGGTAGAACTTAAAGTAGAGCAGGTTGCGGAAATATTTTCCCTGCCGCCGGTCGGCGATTATAAACTCAGCCCGGGTCGGCAGAAGGAAGTCGACATCAATTCCGCGCAGCCGGATATTGTCGTAATCGACCGAGCTTTCGGAGTTGGTTACCGGATAGCCGAGCGGCAGATCGTTGACCGCCTGATCGATTCGCAGGACTCTTTTCGTCTCTTCATCGATCCAGATCGTCCCGCTGTAACCGACAACCAGAGTTCGTGCACCCTCAGCCGTGACGGTCAGCTTGGAGTTTGCCTGTTCGACGGTGAAATCATAGAGAAGGGTTGAGCGGTTGCCGAGCCTTTCTTTGCCCGCCGACTTGAAGAGGGTCTTGGTTTCAGGATCGAAGAGCGAGGCGAGACCAGAGGCGAAGTCACCGGTTGAGTAGGCACCACCAGTCTGTTCGAGGGGCCGGGTCACCGGGCGGCCTACGGCGTTGAGCGGCTTGTACGACTCGCGCTTGCGGTTATAGGTCAGTTCGTAGGTCAGGGTATCTGCCTTATCCCAGGCGCCGCGAGATTCAAAGTCGTAATAACGTTCAACGACCTGATTGCAGATGAAGTCGGGCAGCTCGTCAAGGTAGTCCCGGACAGCGCGTCGGGTCTCTTCGATAACCGGGTCTGGCGGTGCCGGGCCGGTCCGGACGACGCGTCCTCCGGCGTCGAGAAGTTTTTCCGCCTGGCGTCTGACGGTATTGATCAGGTGCTGGTGGGCACCATTGGCGCGGAGACGCCTGACAACCTCCGGCGTCGGATCAAAGTCGATGCCAACCTTGTCGAGGTGGGCGGCGAGGACGGCCTCAGTCAGGTCACGGCCAACCGAACGTCGCAGCAGCAGGTTCAGCTCCGGCAGGGTCACCGGATGATCAGGCAGGCGTGTCGCCTGCGCCATCACTGCGGCGGCGGTGAAGTCGAGTAACAGAGACAAGAGAGCCATCAGACTCAGCTGACGAAGGATGTGTGCCATTCTCACCATTGATACCTCTCCGAACCAACCTCTTCACGTTCCGCCAGTGGGCAGCTTGAGCCCGGACATTCTGCATTTTCAATCATCACGCAGTGTTTTACAATTGGCGATGATTCCTGAATGCCCTGGAGTGATGATCGATGTACCTCTTTTTTCGAGCTTGCCGAACGCTGATGAT
>JBEGMZ010000191.1:0-9183 GCA_041182745.1 Acidobacteriota bacterium | reverse complement strand
ATCGCCTCGCCAAGTTGGGAGGAGTGGCGTCATCCGACAACGGACTGGCGGAGGGCGGGATCGACCACTGCAGTCCGCATCATCTTGCCTGCGCGATAAATGCCGGGGCGGCCAGGCTCGGACTTCCGTGGGGGCAGGCAGCGGCAGTGACCGTTGATGTCGCCCGTTATATCGATCATACGTTGCTCAAGCCGGAGGCCAGCCGGGCAGAGATCGAGAGGCTCTGCGACGAGGCACGCCAATATCAGTTTGCCTCGGTCTGCATCAATCCGGTCTGGGTCGGCCGAGCCGCCGCCAGGCTGCTCGGTTCACCGGTGAAGGTCTGCACGGTCGTCGGCTTTCCACTTGGTGCAACCCTGCCGGATGTGAAGGCCTACGAGACCCGACGTGCCATCTTTGACGGGGCGACCGAGATCGATATGGTCATTAATCTCGGGGCGCTCAAATCAGAAGACGAAGCGCTGGTGCGGCGTGACATCGCGACAGTTGTTGAGGCCGCTCACGAAAACTGCGCGATCGTCAAGGTCATCATTGAGACTGCACTGCTGAACGAGGAGGAGAAGATCCGGGCCTGCTACCTCGCGCGCGAAGCCGGAGCCGATTTTGTCAAGACCTCGACCGGCTTCAGTAAGGGAGGGGCGACGGTTGCCGATATTGAGCTGATGCGGCAGGTGATCGGCGGGGATCTCGGTGTCAAGGCCGCTGGTGGTGTCAGGGACCTCGCTGCCGCCCGCGAGATGATCGCGGCGGGCGCGACTCGCATCGGCGCTTCGGCCGGTGTTCAGATCGTTCAGGAGGCGAAGGGTGGGACACCCTCTGCCAACAACGCGCGCGGGTACTGAAAAAAATACTAAAAATATACTGAATGGCTGCAACTCCTCCGCCATCTTTCCCACCCTACTTTGAGCGCTGACCAGATGCCGGGCGTGGTGGCCTGACCGCTGGTGGAGCGGTGTCCTCCGGAAACAGCCGTCCTTGGACTGCTTCGAGCACCGTTGGATTCTCGCGTCGGAGTCGGAGGGAGGTCTCTCTTTCGCGCCGGGCTGAATCTTCATCTCCGAGTCTGAAATATACCTGCGAGAGCAAAAGATGGGGCTGGGGGTGAGTCGGGTCGAGCCGTACGGTCGTGGTAAGTTCGACCACCGCTTCCGGCAGCCGCTTCAATCCGATAAGCGACCTCGCGAGAGCCAGCCGGGCTGGAGTATAGTCCGACCGAATCGAGACCGCCCGCTGAAGCGCTGGTATCGCCTCATCATATCGGCCAAGTTGGAGGAGCGTTTCGCCCAGAAAATAGTGGGGCTCCTCGTATCCGGGATCCAGTGACCCGGCCGCCCGTAGTTCGACCAGTGCTTCTTCGATCCGTCCGACTTTCTGCAGGTGGAACCCAAGTTCAAATCTGGCCCGTGCCGATTGCGGGAACTTTGTCACGGCACGGGAGGCAATCTCGAGCGCTGCCGGGTAGAGGCCGGCGTCCTGGTGTGCCTTGATCGCCAACAGATAGGAGTTGAGATCATCCGGAGCCAGTTCGAGCGCCCGCGCCGCCGCTACGGCCGCCGCGGTGAAATAACGCCCCCGCCCGTACTCCACAATCATCACCTGCAGCAGCCGGCTCGATCGTGGATTGATCGCCAGTGCCTTCCGCCAGCTCGCGAGCGCTTCCTCACGTCTTTCGAGTGATTGATAGCAGGCGCCGAGCAGATAGTGGGTGTTGAAATCACCACCATTGACGCGCCCCGCTCTTTCGAGCAATGGGATCGCCTGCGCGAACTCGCGTCTCGTATGATAAAAATAACCAAGGTTGAAGAGGGCGGGAAAGAAGCGCGGGGAGGCCTCGATCGCCAGCTTCCAGAGACGCTCCGCCTCAGCCGGCCGGTTGGCTCGTACCGCTTCCTGCGCCGCATCCGAGAGCGCCGCGGCATCCGCCACCGTATCCTGGGCCGAGTGGGCCCAAGCGCTCGTCACCAGAGTCAGAAGGATCGATAAAACCCTGATAGTTCGCATGTCTGCTCCACCCTACTTTGACTGGCCGGCTCTGCGGGCACGGCCCCGCCCCTCGACCAGCACCATTATCGAGTCGATCGTTGCACCGGTAAACTCCTCCTCCTCCCCGCCCGGCCAGACCACTCGCAGTCGGTCGATGCTGGTCGCTTTTCCAAGACCAAAATGGACGCGCAGGTCGTTCTGTGAAAGGTAGCTTGACTGACTCAACACCGGACGTGTCAGGCTCTTCCCCCCAACCTCCAGGATCACCACGGCCCCAATCGCGCTGCGGTTTGAACGCGTTCCTTCAAGTTGAAACTGGATCCAGTGCCCACTCCCAGCGGGCAGATCGTTCCGCAGCAGGGATGGCGCTTCGTTCATATTCATAACTAGAAGATCGATATCGCCGTCGTTGTCCAGATCGCCAAATGCCGCTCCGCGGCTCGAGTACCGCTCCGCAATTCCCGGCCCGGCAAGCGTGCTGACATCCTCAAACCGTCCCTCCCCGAGGTTGCGATAGACGAGGCGCGGACTACGATAGCTCTCCAGTGATTTTGCCGCTACGGCATCGATCTCCGGATAGACGTGTCCGTTGACCTGCAGAATGTCACTCAGTCCATCGTTGTCGAGATCGGCCATTCCGACTCCCCACGCCACATACTGGGGATTGACGGCCAGCCCGGCCCTGATCACCAGATCCTCGAAGACCCAGTTACCCGCATTGCGGTAAAGATTTGGATAGTCACCGGAAAAGTTGGTCTTGATCAGATCGAGCCGGCCATCGTTATCATAGTCGCCGACCCCGACGCCCATCCCTGCCTGTTCAAAGCCGTGTTCACTGAAGGCGACTCCGGCTTCAGCCCCAATGTCGGTGAAGGTTCCATCCCGGTTGTTACGAAGGAGGATACTTGGGGTGGTGTCGCAGGCGATGTAGACGTCGACCCAGCCATCCGCATTGAAATCGGCGGCGACTGGAGTAAAGGCGTAGATCCCCTTTGCTCCAGCTACTCCGGATTGGATCGAGACCTCCTCGAAGCGGAGGTTGCCAAGGTTGCGGTAAAGTCGAACCCGGCCGTGTGGGAGGCCACGCGGACCACAGAGAACCGGCATCCCCTTCCACTCGCAGTTGGGCGAACGACCCGGAAGCGGCGTTGTCGCCGGATCGAACTCGAGATAACTGGTTACCAGCAGATCAAGCCGCCCGTCGCGATCGTAGTCGAGAAAGGTTGATCCGGAGCTCCACTCCTTCGCCGGCCCTGCAGTGCCACTCGGTCGACCGATCTCTTCAAAAGTTCCATCTCCACGGTTGCGGTAGAGCAGATTCGGACCCCAGTAGGTGAGGTAGAGGTCGAGCCATCCGTCGTTGTCGATGTCACCAGCCGCAATCCCATTGCCCCATCCGGACCGTTCAAGCCCCGCCTTGCGTGTCACATCCTCGAAAGACTTTCCACCGGTATTACGGTAGAGGTGATTGGTCGGCGTCGCTGCTCCGGCAAATCCTTCAAGCCGCGAGCCGTTGACGATAAAGAGGTCGAGCCGGCCATCGTTGTCGAAGTCGATCATGGCCAACCCCGAACCGTTCGCCTCAATAATGTAGCGTTTGAGCTTTTCGCTGCCTGAGACCAGCCTGGTTGAGAGACCACTCTCCGCCGCGATATTGATGAACCGCGCTCCGAATGGCTTCCCGGAGTCACCACGCTTTCCCGCCGGAGCGGCGTTCCGTGTCGAGACTCCCTGTCCGATTACAGCCGGGGTGACGGCAATTGCTCCTGCCAGCGTCAAGATGGAGATTGCCGCGACCAGTGCCGGGGCCAGCCGTTGGATGACTCGTCGCCAATGACGATGAGCCCATTTACCCTCGAATCCACTCAGTTTCATGCCGTTGTCCAGAATGCCGGTCGTGGGTCGCAGCCAGGCTTCGCCCACCCGTTACCCTCACCGGCCTTGAAAAGTTTCAATCGGTAAAATACGTCAAACCCGCACTGATAAATATTGACAAACAGAAGAAGGATAACGTAAAACTCCCCTGTTCGCCAGAACTCGACATGCCGGAGAGCTGCAATCAAGTCAGCCTGGTCGGAGTTTGATCGTCTGGCAGACCACTCACGCCATTGCTCGATCAGAACTGAAGATACGCAAACTCCTCCAATTGAGTTGGAGTTGGTGCAGCTTTCAGTCGGGTAACTTCTGGTAGTGCTCATAACCTCGCCGATACGCCGCTTCCGACTGCTCAGCAGGCGGGTTCGTGGCTTGTTTCAGCGCCGGATGCTGGATGCCATAAGAGTCGAGGCCGGGCTTCGACGGGGGCGAGGGTCTCGACGCGGGTACTTTTTTGGGCTCTCTGCGCGACGGTGGGATCGATTTTCACGGGTTGGCAGGGAAGAACATAAAACATAACAATTCAGGGGGAATTTCAATGCGATTCAGAAACAGCAGAACAGGATCACACCTGATCTTGTCGATGCTTGCGCTGATGCTTCTCGCGGTTGGTGCCGGGGCCCAGACGGCGGCGACGATCGTTGGTGACGTCACCGACGCTGGTGGTGCCGCGGCGGTGGGTGTCAGCGTCAAGGTTATCAACGAGGGAACGGGAATCGAACGTGCCGTCCTCACCAATGAGGCTGGCCAGTACCGGGTAACGCCACTCAACCCGGGCAACTACACGATCGAGATCGAAGCCAACGGATTCAAAAAAGAGGTCCGAACGAATGTCGTTCTTCAGGTTGGAACGATCGTTGAGATCGATTTCACGCTCCAGGTTGGCCAGGTGACAGAGACGATTGGCGTTACAGGCGGAGTCCCGACACTGCAGACCGAGGACGCTTCGGTCGGCAGCATTGTCAACTCGAAAGCGCTTGAGCGGCTGCCCGTCAACCAGCGCAACTATACACGGCTGATTCTGCTTATGCCGGGAACCAGCTCCGTCACTCGCAGCCAGTCGCAGGGGGTTTCGCAGTCGGGAACCGGGCTCTTCTCGGTCAACGGTGGTCGTCCGCAGGATAACAACTTTACCCTCGATGGTGTCGACTCGAACATGCAGATGATGAACTCGCCGGGCATCTCGCCGCCGATGGACGCGATCCAGGAGTTCAAGGTCTCGACCAATACCGGAGCTGAGTTTGGCCGCTCGATGGGCGCTAACATCAGCATGGTCATGAAATCGGGAACTCGTGATCTCCACGGAACCCTCTACGAGTATCTTCGCAACGACAAGTTTGACGCGAACGAATTCTTCGCCAACCGCAGCAATCTCGGTCGTACCCCCTTTCGCCTCAACCAGTACGGAGTGACGCTTGGCGGACCGGTCGTACTGCCCAAGGTCAATCTTCGCGACCGCATGTTCTGGTTCTTCTCGTGGGAAGGTTTCCGGCGTCGGCGGGGAACAGCTTTTGTTACCAGTTCACCGACGGAAGCCTTCCGACGGGGCGACTTCTCGGCGCTGCTGACACAGGCCACACCGGTCTTCATCAAGGATCCGCTCAAGGCCGGAGCCTGCAATGCCACCGACAAGACCGCCTGCTTCGACGGTAACATAATTCCGGCGGCTCGCATCAATTCAGCCGTGCCGAAGGCGCTTGAGGCGGTGGTGCCGCTGCCCAACCGTCCGGGGCTGATCCAGAATCTGGTCAACAATCGCAGCCAGGCCAATGATCGCGATCTCTACAATTTCCGCTGGGACTACACCTTGACCGAGCGCGACAGTTTCAACTTCCGCTACAGCAGGCAGAACGCCGACCTGCGTGATCCGCAGGCGAACCCGGCCTTTATTCGAGTCAGTCAGTTCGATGTTATCAACTACGGCGCGAACTGGGTTCACGTCTTCAGTCCCTCGACCACCCTCGACGTCGGCTATGGGTTCAACAATCCGCTCGGCGGAGGTGGTGTTCTCGACAAGCCAATCACGCGGGCTGACTTTCTGACCCGCACCGGCCTCAAGATGTTCCAGCAGCAGGTTTTTGGTGATCCGCTCGTCAATATGGCATTTGGCGCCTACTCAACCGGCGGTGGTGGGGCCGAGAGGATGGGAGACAAGATCTACCAGACACGTGCCAATATGACGACGATCATCGGTCGCCATTCGCTCAAGTTCGGTGGACAGTTCCAGTATCGGAACTTCTTTACTGACACCGGCAATCCGATGGATGGCAGCCTCACCTTTGATGGCGGCATCACCGGATTCCCGATGGCTGACGCGCTGCTCGGTTATATGTCGGAGGTTCGTCGGGGACAGGGTAACACCACCACCGACAGTATCGGCAAATTCGCGATTGGATATATCAGTGATGACTGGCGCGTCAACAATAAGCTGACCATCAATTTTGGATTGATGTATCAGGTCGCGACCCGTCCCTATGACAAGACCGACCGGCTCGGAAATCTCTGGGTCCGCAAGGACTCCTCGGGCAAGGTTGTCGCCGACCTGATGTGGGCGACCACCAACCCGGAGATCGATCCGGTGACCGGTAAGCGCGGTGAACCGGCCCGTACCTTCGGTTTTGGCCGTTCGCTCATTCAGAACGATTACAATGACTGGGCTCCACGACTTGGTATCGCCTACAAGCTGAACTCAAAGACAGTAGTTCGCACCGGGTTCGGAGTCTTCTACAACTCAACCTTCGTCCAGGAGCTGCAGGATCTTCGCAAGTTCTGGCCGTTTACCATCCAGCAGGTATTCAGCCCGAACCGTGGAACACTTGATCTCTCGGTCACCGACGCCGGTCCGAGCTTTTCAAACACCTCGGCCATCGGTGGCTGGCCGCAGAACCCCGAGAACCGCTCACCATACTCAATGCAGTGGAACTTCTTCATTCAGCGTGAGCTGATGAACGACCTCTCCCTCGACATTGGCTATGTTGGCTCCGGCAGCCGCAAGCAGGTCGGCTACTCGCCGTTCAACAATGCCATCACTCCCGGTCCGGGAGCGATCAATCCACGTCGTCTTCTGCCGCAGTTTGGCGATCTCGACGGCGGCTCGAATGCCTATAACGCCTCCTACAACAGCCTGCAGGTCACGCTGCAGAAGCGTTACTCAAACGGCATCCTGATCAACACCAACTACACCTGGCAGAAATCGCTCGATGGGCAGTCGTCGCTCGCCGAGGTCAAGGTGCAGAACCCGTTCAACCGCCGGCTTGACTACTCACGCTCAAGCTGGGATATCAACCACGTCTTCAACTTCTCCTATGTCTTTGAGCTGCCGGTTGGCCGTGGACGCAAGTTTGGCAGCAACTGGTCGAAGGCGGTCGACCTCTTCCTTGGTGGCTGGGCTCTTCAGGGAATCAATCGGCTTGAGTCCGGACCTCCGATCAACGTCCTGTCCGGTCGTGACATCGCCAACACCGGTCGATCCAACCAGCGGCCAAACCTGGTCGGCGATCCGAACTCCGGGCCGAAGACGCCCGACGAGTGGTTCAACACCAAGGCCTTTGTCCTGCCGGCTCAGTTCACCTTTGGTAATGCCGGGGCATTCATCACCAATACCGACGGGATTGTTACCATCGATGTCGCGCTTGAAAAACAGTTCCGGGTGACCGAAAGCAATACGCTTGAGTTCAAGACGGAGATCTTTAACATTCCGAACGTGGTCAACTTTGGTGACCCGGTCGGAGCGATGAACAACGCCAACTTTGGCAAGATCACAACCCAGAGAACCTCACCACGGCAGATTCAGTTCAGCCTGCGGTACCGGTTCTAACGGGTCAGGCATTAAGCTGCCTCGAGGCAGGTCCCGGCGCCCTCTCCGGCCCGGAACCTGCCTCTCTTTTTTGCAGGGCTCCGGTCAGAGAACGTGGCTACGACTATTGGTGTGACTTCTTCAGTGGGTGGTGGATCTTTACTAATAGAACGGCGAATAGAACGGCGAATAGAATGGCAAATGGCAGGGGGACAGAAAGATGGAGGAGGTGGGGCCGCAATCTTGTCGCAGGAATACCTGCCTCCCTGAAATCGGAACAGGCAACATGGGGATACTGTACGATGGAGTCGCCGTGAATCAGGGACATTTTTCAATGTTGCCTGTTCCGATGTCGGCTGTTTCTATTTAAAATGCAATTGGTATCAGGCCCGCTGCAGCCGGCGGCTCCTATGCGTTCAGCCGACGATAGAGCCAGACTCTGGCAAAATCCCATTCGCGCTTGAGCGTACTGACTGAGATCTCGACAATCTGTGCCGCCTCGCTTTCGGTCATTCCACAAAAGAATCTCAGCTCGACGACTGAACCAGCCCGTGGGTAGAGCTCCTTGAACTCAGTCAGCGCCAGATCAAGAGAGATCAGCTCTTCGGGGGTCAGGGTGTTGGTTGCGCGATGGACATCCACGTCAGAGAGCTCAATGCGCTCTCCACCGCCCCGCTTGAGGGCATTTTTGCGTCTGGCGTGGTCGACAAGTATCCGACGCATCTGAGTTGCTGCAATCCGGTAGAACTGGCTGCGGCTCTGCAACTCGATCGGCAGTCCTTCGAAAAGCCGGAGGTAGGCTTCATTGACCAATGCCGTTGGTTGAAGGGTATGGTTGCTTCTCTCCTGGCGGATGAGGTTGGAGGCGATCCGGTAGAGTTCGCGATAGACAAGCCTCACCATCTCACCGCGGGCATTCTGATCGCCCAACTGTGCCGCATTGAGGAGCGCCGTCAGGTTATATTTCACACCGCCTCCTGCTCGATTCCGAAGATTCAGAGAGCTGATCGACTGTTTGATTGCCAATCACTCCCTGACCCTCTCCATCACCAGGTCATCAGCACTGATGACACCAACCCGGTTAGAGCCAACAGATTTATGTAGCTTTTAGCGTACTTAGCTTACGTAGCTTACGGATACTCACGTGAGCACTCAGGTGAATGCTTATGCTGCCGGCTAAAGGCTGTTTATGAGTGTCCGCGAATGCTATCCTGTAATCGGGAAGTTAGAGTTTACCAATGTGAGCTGTTTTGTCAATCGATTTCGCTGTTATAAATATCAGGCTGAGTACCAACGCAGTTACCGGGTATCGAGGACCGAAGAGTCGAGGCGATGGTGCGGACAGAAAACGGCCGGGAATCTTGAGACAATGGCAAACGATCGTCAAATGCAGGATAACTCAGGGGACGATTTGCGCGGTGAGACTGGCGACACGCCGAGTAACAGCCAGATCCGAGCCAGGCGTTTGAAGGAGGTCTATGAGATTCTGGCCGATCAGGATCCGGTTGAATGGGCGCGCCTCCTTGACC
>JBEGMZ010000190.1:0-2591 GCA_041182745.1 Acidobacteriota bacterium | reverse complement strand
GGGTCGGACGGTGATCGAATCACACCACATCAATGCTGCGGACTGGCGCCGAATCCTCACCAATCGGAGCCTGTTGGCGCTATGTGCCGCTTATTTTACGCAGGGTTATGGCTTCTATTTTTTCATCACCTGGCTGCCGACTTATCTGGAGAGTGCACGTGGTTTCACTTCGACGGCGCTCGGAGTAGTGGCCGGGCTGCCTTTAATGATGAGCGTACTGGCCGATTTTCTGGGTGGCATCACCACTGACCTGATGACGCGCCGTTTTGGGCTGCGGGTCGGGCGCTGCGGGGTCGGTGCGGGTTCATTGGTGATCGCCAGCGCATTGCTGACCGTGGGTACGGCCACAGAGAATAGTCTGGTGGCCATCATTCTGATCTCGCTGGCGCTGGCCTTCTCCAACTTCCTGCTTGGAGCAAGCTGGGGGGCCTGTGTCGACCTGGCTGGCAGTCACGCCGGTGTCGTCAGTGCCTGTATGAACACGGCCGGACAGATTGGTGGCTTTCTCAGTCCGATTGTGACGGCATTGCTGGTGGAACGGTTTGCAAGCTGGTCGGCACCACTCTATCTGTGCGGTGCGCTCTACCTGATTGGAGCTTGCTGCTGGTACTTCATCGAGCCGCGAGAGCCAATCCTGTCCTGAGCCTGGCACTGGTCAACCGCCCCTTTTTCCTGTAACCTGCTGAGCGTCTTGGCGCAGTCTGAGAGCGGAGTGAGAGCGGTGCGCTCCGGCAGGGTGCCGTCCGCAGAACTGCGGGGCCGGACGCAAATAGGCAGGTCTTGTTTCCATTATGAAAATCAGCATTGCCCAACTGGTCGTCGGTCGAGAGATCACCGCCAATCTGAACCGTATGCGAACGGTACTCGAATCTGCTCATCCGGGTGAGTGGGTGGTGTTTCCCGAAGGCATGCTCTCGGGTTACTTCCCGGAAGATGATCACTTTATGCGCCATCTCGATGGCGCGAGCATCGAGGCCGGGATTCGTGAGATCGAAGAGATCGTGCGGGTGCGGCAGTGCAACTGCATCTTTGGGACAGCGACCATCGCCGATGGTGCCCTCCGCAATTCAGTTGTGACCATCACATCCGATGGCAATCAAAGCCGGTATCACAAGATTGAGCTTTCTGGCCTCGATCGCCGCCACTTCATTCCCGGAACCGTGTCGGAGGTTGTTCGTGCCGGCGACCTGACCTTCGGGGTGCTCGCTTGTCGTGAGCTGCTCTTTCCGACCAAGTGGGAAAGGCATAAAAGCGCGGGAGCGCAGATCATCTTTCACCTCAATAATGCCATCCAGCCTCAGGACCGAATCTGGGATCACTTCTTTATCGCGCGAGCAATCGAACAGGGGATCTTTGTGTGCAGCGTCAACAATGGCGCCTGGCCACAGGAGCTGGCGTCCTATCTGGTCGCACCCTCCGGCGAGGTGCTGCTCCGGACGCGGACGGGCTGCGACGAGCTTCTCTCAGCCGAGATCGATCCAGCGGACGCGATTCCCGACCTTGCTCTGCGCACAGACTTCTGAACACCAGTGAAACAGGCTGGCTGCCCGGTCGCTCAGACATCCGGCCGAGCCATTGTACCGGGTTATCGCGGCGGGTAGGGATCGTGCGAAGAGACAGGCGGCAGACCGTCGATCGTTCGTGGCTCCATCAGCTCTGACCGCGTACCGTCGGGATCGAAGAGGTTGAGCTGACGACGGCGGTTGACGCCAACGCGGATCTCGATCGGCCGGGTATAGCCGGCCCGGGCCGGGTTGGCCTCGAGCCTCGCCCGGGCCGCCTCGATGTCTGGTACCTCGAGGCAGAGATGGTGGGCTGAACCGCGCCGTTCACCCGGCGGCTCTTCACCGTAGAGCATCAGTTCGAGGTAGTCTTCGCTCTCGGGCAGCCGCATATTGATCCACGAGAGGTACTTTGAGTCGCGGCCACTGCCACGCCAGAATTCGCGCAGGCCAAGCATTCCAGTGTAGAACTCGAGCGCTGGTGGAACATCGGTAACGATGATTCCCGCGTGCATCAGACGCGAGGAGATCGGCGGCTGTCTCCGGTTGGATCCCTTCCCGATGCCCACCGGCGCGATCTTTGGATATTCGATGAACTCGAGCCGACGGCCTTCGTGATCAGCAACCTGTATCGTGCGCCAGCCGTGCTGATCGATTGAGACGGCCGACGGAACACTCCACCCGCGTCCGCCGAGGTAGCGGCGCATCGCCTCGACCCGATCGGTCTGCAGCGAAACACTGACCAGCCGATCCTGCGCTGGATTGAGTCCCGGGAGAACCTCGACAAACTGACGCTCATTGATCCGGAAGAGGCGTGTTCCGTCTTGACCCTCCACCGGGCTAAGCTCGCTGAAGCCAAGCAGATCACGGTAGAATACCGCTGATCGGGTGAGATCGCTGGCGCGGATTGTGATGCCGGCAACACCCAGGAGCCGTGGCCTTTGGGTCTCCGGCGTAATCGGCCGCACGGCGAGCGTGAAAGAGAGCATCAGAATAATGACAAGAGTGGTACGCATCAACGACCTCAGAACCTGACTCGGAATCAGATGAGTTGAAATAGTAGTTTCGTAATACCGCGCAGGAATGTAT
>JBEGMZ010000189.1:0-9259 GCA_041182745.1 Acidobacteriota bacterium | reverse complement strand
GTTCCATAGGTGGAGGTCATTTCTCCCATCCAAATTTTCCGACCAGTTTAACAAACTGGCAGTCACCAAAGTCCTCAGTTACCGTGCCTTCACCAGTTCTGGTAACACGGAGCAGTCGTTGTGATCTCTCGCCACCCACCGGGATGACCAGCCGCCCACCGATCTCAAGCTGATCAAGGAGAAGGTGGGGGATCTCGGGAGCGGCGGCCGCGACAAGGATTCCGCGGTAGGGGGCGAACTCCGACCATCCGTACGTTCCATCAAAGCAGCGGATGGTCGCGTTACGATAACCAAGAGCCCGGATCAGCCGATCAGCGTTGCGGGCCAGCGATGCCAGCCGCTCAAGCGCGAAGACCTGGCCGGCGACCTGGGCGAGGATCGCGGTCTGATAGCCCGAGCCGGCGCCAATCTCAAGAACGCGATCGCTGCCGGTAATCTCGAGAAGTTCGGTCTGAAGGGCAACGGTCAGCGGTTGTGAGATGGTCTGACCACCATCAATCGGCAGCGAGTGGTCACCGTAGGCGTTGGATCGCAGCGCTTCAGGTACAAAAAGATGGCGCGGAGTGGTCGCCATCGCCCTCTGGGTTCGCTCATCACGGAACTGATAACACCGGCGGAGCCGGGCCATCATCTCGGCTCGCTCACGCTGGTAGACCGGGCTCTCCACAGGTGCATCAGGCATTGGGATCAAGTCCAACCTGGGGTGGGAAACCTTCGCTGGCACGAAGATCCTCAAGATATCGGTAGTCGGTCAGATCGATTCGCAGCGGAGTGATGGAGACGTGGCCCCGCGCCACCGCCTCAAAGTCGCACCCGGGATCGTCCTTCCAGCTGACAATCTGCTCACCAATCCAGTAGAAACCCTTTCCACGGGGGTCGATCCCCTCCTGGATCCGCAGTTCCGCCATCTTGACTCCCTGGTGGGTGAGGCACGCGCCACGGATCTCACCGGCTGGAACGTTGACGTTGAGGATGGTTCCCGTCGGCATCCCCTGCTCGAGAATCTGACGGGTCAGAACGGCGGCATACCGGGCAGCGTGTCCGAAGTCACCCTCGCGGGCAACCAGGCTGACCGCGATCCCCGGGATCCGGAAGACGGCGGCCTCAAGCGCACCGGCAACTGTTCCCGAGTAGGTGACATCGTCACCGAGGTTGGCGCCGTGATTGATACCCGAGACGACTACGTCAGGGCGTTCCGGCAGAATCTTCGTCAGGGCGAGGGTGACACAATCGGTCGGAGTGCCATCGACGGTGTAACGCCGCTCGTCGATCTGGCGAACCCGAAGCGGACGGGTGAGGGTCAGACTGTGGGCCGTCGCACTCTGCTCCGACGCCGGTGCGACCACGACCACATCGCCAACCGACTCGAGTGCGCTGGTCAGCGCCGCAATCCCATCGGAGAAGTATCCATCATCGTTGGTAACGAGTATCCTTGGCCGTCGCGACATCTTCAAAATCCGGTACACCCTGCTTTCATCGGAAAGTTTATAGTCTTCGTGATTAAATTCGTGATTAAAATCGATGATCACGAACAAAGTTTATCTTGAACCATCCGAGAGGTAGTGTACAACATTGACCTGAGGGTTCAACCAAATTTTCCCGGGACAATTACCGGCAGTTGCGGAGAACTCCCCCGGTGGTTATATAATCTCGTCGGCGGGATATGACGGCCTGATTTCAGCCGTGAGCAGTAGAACAGTCAGCCGTGAGCACCAGAACAGAATGACCAGTTACGACATTGGCAAAATTCGTTCGATCGCCTGGCAGTCGACACTGATCGTCGCGGCCAGTGGCGGTGTCGTCTGGTTGCTCTATGCGTTGCGCATGGTACTGCTGCTGCTCGCCTTCACCGTCCTGTTCTGTTACCTGGTTCTACCGCTGGTCAACTTTCTCAATCGTCCGCGGAGGTTGGTGAGCCTGCCGCGGTCAGTCTCGATACTGCTGGTCTACCTTGGCCTTGCTGGCGTAGTCTTCCTGATATTCGAGCAGATCATCCCTCTGCTGGCCGACCAGTTCACCGCCCTGCTCGATAGCATCCCCGGATATGCCCGGAGGTTTGACCAGACGATCAAATGGCTGGCTTCGCTGCCGGCACGCTACCGGCTCCCGCTTGGCTGGCGGACGACGCTGGGAGACATGATCAACTCAATGCCGCTGCGACTGTTCGACTGGCTCCAGGCGGTCGCTTCGCAGACCTTTGGACTGAGCCTTTACCTCTCCTGGCTGATCCTGATCCCGGTGATTGGATTCTTCTTCATCAAGGATGTGTCGGGCCTGCACTCACGACTTATCTCGTCGTTTCCAGAGGGGGATGTGCGGATCCGGATTGCCGCATTTCTGCAGGATGTGAGCCAGACTCTGGCCGCCTACATCAGAGCCCAGGTACTGGCCTGCCTGCTGGTCGCCCTGATTGAGGGTTCGGCTTTCTGGCTGCTGGGGATATCATACCCACTGATTCTCGGCTTCGCGGCGGGATTACTGGAGTTCATTCCAGTGATTGGCCCGGCCATTCTCTTCATCGCCGCAGTCATGATCGCCAGCCTCGACTCGTGGCAGACAGGACTGATTATCGCCATCTTCCTGCTGGTGTTTCGGGCCATTCACGACTATGTAATCTATCCGCGTCTGGTGAGTGAAGGGGTGAAGATTCACCCGGTGGTGGTGATTCTTGCCGTGGTGTGTGGGGCGGAGATTGGTGGCATGGTCGGAGTCTTTCTGTCGGTGCCGGTAGCCGCGCTGCTGCTTGTCTGTATCCGCCACTGGCGAACGCTCACTTTTACGCCGGCGCGGATCGGAGATCGAGGGTAAGGTGGTTCCAGAAGAGCCGGTCATTCATCGGACGGATCGTGACAGCCTCGAACGGGAGTGCGAGATGGAGTTCTTTGTCGCCGGAGGACCGGGCGGGCAACACCGCAACAAGGTAGAGACGGGGGTCAGGCTGACTCATCGCCCAACGGGGATCGTTGTGACGGCGACGGAGCGGCGCTCGCAGTCGGCCAATCGGGAGGCGGCCTACGAGCGATTGGCGCAGCGATTGGAAGAGCGGCAGCAGGTACGACGACCACGCCGTCCAACCCGCCCGACCGGGGCGGCAAAGGCGCGCCGCCGGGAAGAGAAATCGATCCGAAGCCAGATCAAGCGTGGCCGTGGCCGGTTCAGCGGCGAGGAGTGACACCTGATGATTATGCTCCAGGGCAGGACTGAAGATGAGCTGGTCAGCCTCGCCGAGAGTCTCGGCGAGCCCGCATACCGTGGCCGGCAGCTCTACCAGGCAATCTATCAGCGACGTATCACCGAGTTCGACCGACTGACGGAACTCCCAACATCATTTCGGTTGCGGCTCGCCGGGATGGCAACCATCTCCGGCACGACGATCGCCCGACTTTTCCATTCGACCGACGGAACGCGTCGCTACCTGCTTCGACTCAGCGATGGCCGTGAAGCCGAGGCCGTCTTTATGCCTGAGGAGCGGCGTGACACCATCTGCATCAGCTGTCAGGTCGGTTGTGCCGTCGGATGCGCCTTCTGCATGACCGCTCAACTTGGACTGAAACGTAATATGAGTGCGGGTGAGATCCTCTCCCAGGTGCTGATTGTTCTGAACGATGTCTATGGCCCGGGCGAGCCGCCGCCCCACGGAACCAACCTCGTCTTTATGGGAATGGGAGAGAGTTTTCTCAATTACGACGAGGTGATGGCATCGATCAGGATCATGGCGGAGACGAAGGGGATGAGCATTGGACCGCGACGAATCACGGTCTCGACCTCGGGCATCGTTCCACGGATCAGGGATTTTGCCGGCGAGCCGATCCGTCCGAACCTGGCCATCTCCCTCTCCGGCACGACCGACGAGCAGCGTGAAGCGATTATGCCGATCAACCGCAAGTATCCACTGAAAGACCTGATCGAAGCCTGCCGCGCGTTTCCGCTGGCCGAGCGGGAACGGCTGACCTTTGAGTATGTCATGCTTGCCGGTGTCAACGACAGCGTCGCAGACGCAAAGCGGCTGGTGCGATTGCTGCACGGGCTGCGGGCCAAGGTGAACCTGATTCCGCATAATCCGGCGCCGGAGCTTCCGTTTCGAGCATCAACCATGGAGCAGGTTCTCACATTTCAGAAGGCGCTGGTCGACCGGGATCTTCCGGCCTTCATCCGTCGGCCGCGTGGACAGGACATTTCAGCCGCCTGTGGGCAGCTCGCTGCCCGCCACGAGGCGGCATCGAGCCACACAGCAGGTCAGGTTTCAGGATGACCGAGGGGACCGACTTTCTGGTTATTGGAAGTGGAGTTGCCGGGCTGCGGGCGGCAATCGGGCTTGCCACCGGGTCGGCGCAGGTGACGGTTCTGACCAAGGATCGGCTCGACGAGTCGAACAGCGGCTATGCTCAGGGCGGAGTGGCGGTGGCGCTCTCCGACGATGACGAGATCGACCTCCACTTCGAGGACACCCTGGTAGCTGGAGCGGGTCTCTGTGATCCGTCCGCCGTGCGGATCCTGGTCGAGGAGGGACCCCGCTGCATCAATGAGCTGATCGAGTGGGGGGCCGGCTTCGATCGGGAGGATGGCCGCCTGGCCTTCACCCGCGAGGCGGCCCACTCACGCCGGCGGATTCTGCACGCACACGGAGATTCGACCGGGAGCGAGATGGTTCGCACCCTTCTCTCCTTCGCCCGACAACAGCCAGGAATCAACTTTCGAGCCCACGCCCTGACGCTGCGCCTTCTGACCGAAGGTGACCGCTGCGTCGGGGTCTGCTACCTCGATACCAGAACCCGCGAGATTCGCCAGATCCACGCCAATGCAGTCATCCTCGCCACCGGAGGAGCGGGGCAGATCTACTCCCAAACGACCAATCCCGAGGTAGCGACCGGTGACGGGATCACGCTAGCGTGGAAGGCCGGGGCCCTGGTGGCCGATCTCGAGTTTGTGCAGTTCCATCCAACGGCACTGGCGATCGACGGCGCTCCCCGTTTCCTCCTCTCCGAGGCCCTGCGTGGCGAGGGCGGCATCCTGCGCAACCACGCCGGTGAGGCCTTTATGCGAAACTACCACCCCTCTGCCGAGCTGGCGCCACGTGATATCGTCTCGCGGTCGATCCATGCGGAGATGATCCGCACGGGCGAGGGGCACGTTCTGCTCGATATGAGCCATCTCGACCCGGCATTTCTGCGGCGGCGCTTTCCGACCATCTATCAGACCTGTCTCGGCTACGGTCTCGATCTGAGCTGTACCGCGCTTCCGGTCAGCCCGGCTGCCCACTACCTGATGGGTGGCGTAAGAACTGACACCGATGGACGGACAAGCCTGCGAGGTCTCTATGCCGCCGGCGAGGTCGCCTGCACCGGAGTTCACGGGGCCAACCGGCTGGCCAGCAATTCACTGCTCGAGGGTCTGGTCTTCGGTGCCCGTGCCGGACAGGCCGCGCTTGGGGAGGGAAGGCCCAGCCTGCGCCCTCCAACAGAGATTCCCGATCTGAATGATCCAGTCTCGCGGCCCGACGCTTTGATCCTGTCCGAGGTCCGCGAGCTGATGTGGCGGGAGGTTGGATTGATCCGGTCGGCGGACGGCCTTGGCTTGGCACTTCGTAAGATCGATGCTCTCACCGCGATGGCGGCGGATGACAGAACCAGCGACTTCCTCACCCTGGCCCGACTTGTGGCCACCGCTGCACTCTGGCGGGAAGAGAGCCGTGGTGCCCACTACCGAAGTGACTTTCCCGAACGGGATGATCAGGGCTGGCGACTCCATTCCAGCCAGGGGAAGGGGCGCGAGATCTGCGGCCAGCCGCTGGTTTGAGCTATCCTCCCTGCCCCAATGCCATAAAATGGACTCCCATCTCTGGAATTTTGGCGGCGAGAAAGGCGTGAACTTCGCGTGGAGTTGTCAGAGTCAGCGCCTGATTGGCCAGTTCCCGGGCTCGCCCAACCTCGATCGCCCGTACCAGGCGCCGAATTGTCGGAATGGAGCTCGGCGTCATACTCAGATCCGTCATCCCCATCCCGATCAGCAGTACCACCTGGGCCGGGTTCGAGGCCATTTCACCACAGACATTGAGTGGAATTCCTGTCTTGCGGGTCGCGTCGCTCACCCATTTGATCGCCCGAAGTACCGACGGGTGAAGCGGATCGAAGAGGGCGCTGACACTCTGATTGGCCCGATCGACGGCGAGCATTCCCTGGGTCAGATCGTTTGTTCCAAGGCTGAAGAAATCTGCCTCCCGGGCGAGAGACTCGGCGATCAGCACCGCGGCTGGGACCTCGATCATGACCCCAACCGGTACGCTGGCAGCGTGCGGAACCCCCTCCACCGTCAGCTCATGTTCGACATCGGTGATAATCTCCCGCGCCCGGCGAACCTCGTCAAGATCAGAGACGAACGGCAGGAGAATCTTCAGTCTTGGCAGACCGTCATCGTGGAGAGCCGCCCGCAAAATGGCACGAATCTGCGTCCGGAAGATCGATGGTGCCGCCAGCGAAAGCCGGATCGCCCGCAGCCCAAGCGCGGGATTTCGTTCCAGCTCGTAGCCTTCCAGATGCAGCTTGTCTCCACCAAGATCAAAAGTCCTCACCACTGCCCCCTCGCGCCCGCTCATCTCGGCGACAAAACGGTAGGCCTCATACTGTTGCTGCTCTCCGGGCAGACCATCTGACGACTGGGTGTAAAGAAACTCCGAACGGTAGAGCCCGACCCCGGCAGCATTGAATCGCTGGAAGATGTCGATCTCCTCGACCAGCTCAATGTTGGCACGGAGCCTGATTTCAACCCCATCAAGCGTAACGGCAGGCAGTTCGCGTTCGCGGATGTCGTAGATGTACTGCTGCTGCTGGCGCTCACGCAGTTCAGTGTAGAAGAGGAGCGTCTCGGGTGAGGGGTGCAGGATGACCGTACCTGTCGTCCCGTCGATGACCAGGGTCTCACCCGATCTGACGACCGAGGTGATGGAGCGAGTTCCAACGACCGCCGGCAGATTCAGACTGCGCGCCATGATCGAGGTATGGGAGGCCCAGCCGCCGGCGTTGGTCACAAAGCCGAGCACCCGATCCGGATCGAGGTCGGCCGTCACCGACGGCAACAGGTCATCGGCCACAATGATCGCCCCGTCAGCCATCGCATTGAGATCGTTGGTCTTCGTCCCGGATAGAATCTTTATCAACCGCTGGGAGACATCGGCGACATCACTCACCCGTTCGCGCAGGTAGTCGTCCGTAATCCGGGCGTACAGCTCAAGCAGGTGGGTCGTTACATCCCTGATCGCCCATTCGGCGTTGGCATTGTTCTCGCGGATGAAGCTCTCGATCTGCTGACCGATTGCGCGATCCTGCAGAAGCAGCAGGTGCGCTTCGAGGATGTAGGCTCGATCAGCACCGAGTGCCGTCCGCATCCGGTCGATCGCCTCCTCCACCTGACGCTGGGCGATCTCGACCGCCTCGTGAAATCGCGCGATCTCCGCCTCGATCTGCTCGTGCGGCAGGAAGAGTCGAACGACGCGCCCGCGTGGATCATCAACCAGAAACGCACGTCCAATCGAGACCCCCTGACAGACACCAACCCCCTCGAACCGCTGCTCACCCAGTTTTTTGCGCGGATTTCGCATCATCTGACTCCCCGGAATCCCGGTCGATCGGGTTGCTCTGATACCGGAAACCGGCTAATCCTCTCCGAACTTCTCCTCGATCAGTCGGCTGATCGAAGAGATCGCCTGCTCTTCATCCGGCCCATCGGCGGTGATGCGGAGCGGTGTCCCCGGTGCGGCGGCAAGCAACAGTACGCCAAAGATGCTCTTCGCATCGGCCGGCTCGTGCTCGACATCCGTTCTTGTCAGCCAGATCCGCGACTTGTACTGGCCAGCCAGTCGAACCAGCCGTGCCGCCGCGCGGGCGTGCAGCCCAAGCCGGTTGGTTATCTGAAGTGAACACTCGCGCATCGATGGGTTCAGCCCTGCCTTCCCGAAACAAGAACTTCGCTCGCAAGATAGATATTCTTCTGCCCCTGGTCACGAACACGCCTCGCGAGGGTAGCCAGATTCTCGTCTGGCTGCTGCTCGGCCATTCGGATGATCATTGGCAGGTTGACCCCGGTAACAACCTCGACCGGTGCGGATCCAAGAAAGGTGCAGGCGATATTGGTCGGCGTACCGCCAAACATATCGGTCAACACCACAACCCCGGCTCCCTGATCGACCCGGCCGATCGCCTGCCCAATCTGTTCGCGTGCCTCCTCGAGGGTGTCGTGCCAGCCGATGGTGACCGCCGTGATGTGATGGAGGTCACGGACAATCATCTCAGCCGCATTTACCAGCTCAGCCGCAAGGTTTCCGTGCGTTACGACCACTCCTCCCACAATTGGCATCTTGATTCTGGCTCCTCTGTACCTAAACGATCTATATTTAATTCAATCTACTTTTTGACGTCGCGGTGTATTGTCCGGGCGCGGTAGCCACCCTGCGTCAGATGGCGACCGATCGCGTTCGCGAGCGCCACCGAACGATGCTTCCCACCAGTGCAGCCAACCGCCACCGTGACATAGCTCTTCCCCTCCCGCTGGTAGAGCGGCATAAGATAGTCGAGCAGCTCATTGAAGCGGCGGGTGGTCTCACTCGCCTCCTCGCTCGCCTCCAGAAACTCTACCACTGGCGGATCATTTCCGGTCAGGCTCCGTAACTCGGGAACAAAGTGCGGATTCGGAAGAAACCTGACATCAAAGAGCAGATCCGCGTCCAGCGGAACGCCGTACTTGAATCCAAAACTCAGAACGGTGATCTCGGTCTGACTAGCGATATTTTCCGGGGTAAAGCGGGCCTTGAGCCACGAGCGCAGAGTGTGAACGGTATGGTCAGAGGTGTCGACCGTCACATCAGCCAGCTTTCGGACCGTCTCCAGCCGGGCGCGTTCCTCACGTATCGCCTCCAGCACCGGAGTCTCACCACTACCGCTCGCCCCCAGCAGATGGTGCCCCAACGGATGGGGCCGCCTCGTCTCACTGTAGCGTCGCTGCAGAACCGCGTCTCCGGCTTCAAGAAAGAGGACCGTTGTCTCAAGGTCTTCGCGTGTCCGGAGCCCGGCCACCACCTGCGGGAAGTCACGCAGAAACTCCCCCTCCCGAATGTTGACGCTCAATGCCGCCCGGGTGATGCCCGAGTCCGCCATCTCGAAGAGGTGCACAAAGCTTGGGATCAGTTGAACTGGCAGGTTGTCGACGCAGAAGTAGCCCAGGTCCTCGAAGACGTTCATCGCCGAGGACATCCCTGAGCCGCTAAGCC
>JBEGMZ010000188.1:0-2851 GCA_041182745.1 Acidobacteriota bacterium | reverse complement strand
ACACGGCGATTTTGCCGTGTCTTGAGCGGCCTTTTTTCAGGGACGACTAGATAAATTCCGGGGATCGTGAACACTTCCCGGTCCCCACTTAGAGCCCACCGCGGGCCCGTCAGCGCTGGCGAATTGAAACCGACTCTCGCACCATCTCTCCATCGTTTGCCGACGAAGGGAGAAGATCGTGCCAGGAAAATCAATCACCATGCGCAAAATCAAAGATGTAATCCGACTTAGACAGCAGGCCGGACTCTCTCAAAGAGAGATTGCCAACGCCTTACGACTCTCCGTTGGAGTCGTCAACAAATATCTCAGTGCCGCCGCCGCAGCCGAGCTCACCTGGCCACTGCCTGACCTGAGCGACACCGAGCTGCGACAGCGCTTTCAGCCAAGAGACGAAAGTCCAAATCCTGCCAGTCCCGCCCAGCCCGACTTTGCCCTCATCCACCAGGAGCTGAAGAAGAAAGGGGTCACCCGGCAATTACTCTGGGAGGAGTATGTTGCCGTTCATCCCACTCATCACTACAAGTACAGCCAGTACTGTCATCACTACCGACAATGGTGCAAACGCCAGAAGCTCTCGATGAGACAGACCCATCAGGCCGGTGAGAAGATGTTTGTCGATTATGCTGGTCCGACGGTGCCGCTCATCAATCCGAAAACCGGGGAGACCAGCCCCGCACAGATCTTCGTCGCCGTGCTCGGCGCCTCCAACTACACTTTTGCAGAAGCCACTCTCAGTCAGCAGCTGCCAGACTGGATCGGCTCCCACGTCCGAGCCTTTGAATACTTTGGTGGTGTCCCGGCACTGGTTGTTCCTGACAATCTCAAAAGCGCTGTCAGCCGGACTGATCGATACGAGCCGGTTCTCAATCGCACCTATGAAGAGATGCTCGAGCATTACGGCACCTTTGCCATTCCGACTCGTCCGCGAAAGCCAAAGGATAAGCCCAAGGTCGAGGTGGCCGTTCAGATTGTCGAGCGCTGGATCCTCGCCCGGCTCCGTCACCAAAGGTTTTATTCGCTGGCAGAGCTTAACCGTTCCATCGCCATACTGTTGAAAGATCTAAATCAACTTCCATTCAGGAAAAGGTCGGGGACGAGGCATTCAGAGTATCTTCTTCTTGATCATCCAGCACTGGCTCCTCTCCCAGTTGAGCAATATCAATTTGCCACGTGGATTCAGGCACGGGTACAGATGGACTATCACGTCGCGGTGGAAGGTCACCTTTACAGCGTCCCCTACCAACTTGTCACCCAGCAGCTCGATGTCCGAATTACCCCGGCGACGGTCCATTTCATCCATCAGAACCGTCGGGTCGCCCTGCATATCCGTTCGACCGATCGCGGCCAAACGACGCTGCCAGAGCACATGCCACCTCATCATCGCGCCTTCTCTGAAGAGTCCCTCCAGCACTACCTGGAGTGGAGCCGTACTGTCGGTCCCCAGACCAATGACTTTGTTGCCCGACTGATCAGCTCGCGTCCACGGCCCACACTGGCAATCAGATCCTGTCGAGGCTTGGTCTTCCTCTCCAAACGCTATGGACCAGCCCGCCTCGAGGCGGCGTGCCAAAGAGCGATTATGGCTGGTGCGATCCGTCAGCTGAGTGTCCGACTCATGCTTGAAAAAGGCCTTGAATCCGTACCATTGCCGGTCACCGAAACCGACCTCGTCTGCTCTCCGCAGATTCACGAGAATATTCGCGGAGCCAGCTACTACCAGTAAGCCGACGCGGTATCGGTCACTTCGCCGTCATCCCGCAGCGGTCCTGAAGTAGCCTTCGCTGCGATGTCCGTCAAGGAGCTTCGCCCGCTGCGCGGTCTGGCTGTCGCCAGATCCCTGACTGACATCTCGCTTCGGCTGCTGTTCAGTTATGGAGGGCGCGGCCCTCCCGGTCTCGTGATTCGGGCCCCCTCAGTTTGACGGGACAGGCCAGGTGGTCGCCACGTTGGCTCCTTCACACGCTAGAGGAAATGGAGCATCATCAATGAACAATCAACAGACCCTGCAGTCACTCCGATCACTGAAGCTTGCTGGTATGGCGGATGCTTTCATCCGCCAGCTGGAACACCCACAGACACAGCAGCTCTCATTTGATGAACGGTTTGCTCTTCTGGTCGATTCCGAGCTGACCCACCGTCAGAACCGGCGGTTGCAGCGACTTCTCAATATTGCTCGTCTCAGGCATAAAGCCTGCGTCGAGGAGATCGATTACCAGTCCAAACGCGGGCTCAATCGTTCGCAGGTGGTTTCTCTGATCAACTGCGAATGGATCCGGATGGGGCAGAACCTTCATATCACCGGCCCGACCGGTACCGGTAAAAGCTGGCTTGCCTGCGCCTTTGGTAATGCCGCCTGTCGTCACGGTCTGACTGTGCGCTATGAGCGGACCGGCCGCCTGCTCGAGGAGTTGCGGATCGCACGGACTGACGGCAGCTATAAGAAAGCATTCCGTGCGCTGGCCAGGCTGGATCTCCTCATCCTTGATGACTTTGGCCTGAAACCCATGTCGCAGACTGAGCGCCACGACCTCCTCGAACTCATTGAGGATCGCCATGAGCTGCGTTCTACACTTATTACCAGTCAATTGAAGATCAGCTTGTGGCACTCCTTTATCGGAGAGCCGACGGTGGCTGATGCTTTCCTTGACCGGATTCTCTCGAATGCTCACCGCCTGGAGCTGGAATTGATCGGCGGGTCGCTCCGAAAGTCGAGAAAAGGTTGATCGATCGTGAACACCTGATGTAAAAGAACCGTGCCAGCGCTACGGGTGTTCACGATGCCCGGAATCGGCGTTCATCTTCACCGGAATCAGCATTTGACATCCTGACACGGCCGGCGCCGGAGCTATAC
>JBEGMZ010000187.1:0-6597 GCA_041182745.1 Acidobacteriota bacterium | reverse complement strand
ACCTTCCTTCGCGGTTTTTCGGCTTCGCGTGTGCCACTCTCCTTCCCCTCTCCTTCCCTTCTTCTTCTCTTCTTCGCGTCCTTCGCGGCTTCGCGTGAGGCCTTCTTCTTCCCCCCCTCTTCCTCTCTTCGCGTCCTTCGCGGCTTCGCGTGAGCCCTTCTTCTTCCCCTCTTCGCGGTTTTGCGGCTTCGCGTGAGCCCCTCTCCTCCCCCTCTCCTTCCCTTCTTCTTCTCTTCTTCGCGTCCTTCGCGGCTTCGCGTGAGGCCTTCTTCCTCCCTTCTTCTCCCCCTCTTCTCCCCCTCTTCTCCAGTCAAAGCCCGCTCTCAAAGTCGACTTTGGCAGAGGGTAGTCCTTCACAACCGGGGGGCGTTATGTTAGCTTCAGCCTCGTCATTGAGTGGAGTCTGGCGCCAACTGGGCTGGACTGCAGTCGGAAGGTGACAGATTTATCGATCTGCACAACTTATCCCGGGATCGATTCCTGATGCTGACACTTTTTCTCTCCTGGACGGTTCTTACCACTATCTGTCTGCTCATTGGAGTGGCCGTTGTTCCGACAAGGGGAGCAGCGGGAGTCGACCCATTCGACCGACTGGTGGTGTCGGTCTGGGTGGGACTGCTGCTTAGCGCCCTGGCGCTGCTCACGGTCGCGCTTCTCTTCCCGCTTCACCCGGGGAAGGTCATGACCGGCCTCACATTGGGCGGGGTCGTGCTGTCGCTGACGGGCCGGGTCAGAGATCGTGTCGGGTCACTTCTCGCGCAACTCAGAAATGAGTACTGGTCAGAAGGTGGCAGACTGACGAGCGGTCTTATCATCCTCCTGCCGGCCATCCTGATCGGCATCTACTGCAGCCGGGAGATAACCTACTTCGACACCGGCCTCTACCACTATCAGATGGTTGCCCTGCTTCAGGAGTATGGAGTTTTGAAGGGGGCGGCACAGATCCACGATCGTTTTGGATTCAACTCATCGTGGTTTGCCCTCGCGACCGGCTTTCGAGCCCAGACCATCAGCGGTTTTGCCGTTCTCCTCAGCGCCATCCATCTGCTGGTTCTGCTGCGGCGGCTGCACCGAACCGTGGTCACGAAGTCTGATCGTAGCGGGGCGGCTGTTCGCGCCGACTGTTACGCGATGATCGGCTATCTGCTGGTTCTGCCCTATCTGCTGCTTGAAAACGGCCTTGCCAATTCACTGTCGCCCGACCTGCCAGTCTGCCTTGTACCAATCGTCATAACGTGGTGGATCCAGCTGACAGCCAATGGGCATCACCAGCGAAGAACGGTTCTGATTCTTGGGCTCGCCGTCTTCTCAATCAAGCTGAGTACGCTTCCGCTCTCCGGGTTGTGCGTCCTCAACTATCTTATCGCGGAGCGATTTCAGTTGAGGCGATGGCTGCCGGCGTTCGGACTGATCGTCCTGATGACAGCGCCGTTGTTACTGGCCAATACTCTCACCTCGGGATGCCCGCTCTACCCGTCGACATTTGGCTGTCAGGAGAGATTGCCCTGGGCGAGAAATGCGGCGCAGGTTGAGGAGTTGCGAGCCGTCAGCTCCAACTTTTCCCGCACCGAGGGACGGAGTGCGGTTGCCGGAAGTGGAGCAGATTGGGTTCTCAACTGGATTGTTGATGATCACACCGGATCACTGAGCAACATATCTTTTCTGAGCCTCGTCACGTTTGTCTCGATCCTTGTTCTGATGATTGATCGTCGCGGGTCACTGGCCGACGAGGGGAGGCTCCCGACACTGGTATTCGGGTTGATCGGTTCAGCCTATGTTCTGAGCCTGGCGCCGGCACTGCGCTTCAGTATCGGCTATCTGGCAATCATTCCGGCGCTCCTTCTCTCATCGAACTGGTGGCGAGGGGCGGTTCTTGTTCCATCCATCGCGGGGGCGATCGTTCTTCTCACGCCATACGCCGAACTGGAGTACCGACGACCACGAATGCTGCTGCTGCTGGTCTTGCTGACGGGCTACCTGATCGTGGTGATGAGGCCCCGTCTTCAGCAACCGAGGGTCTTCTTCCTGATACTGTTTGCTTCGTGCATTTCGCCGCTCATCTCACTGCTTCCGTCGCAGATCGAGCTGATCGTCCCGGCGCGGATTGTTCGACCGGCTGACTCCGACCTTGAGATGGTGGAGGCAGGCGGATTCAGCTACTATCTGACCCGCTATGGTCCATTGAAGAATCAGTGTTGGGGAGCGCCGGTCCCGTGCACGCCACACCAGCCCGAGGTGGGGCTGAAGGTCATCGATCCGCAGATCGGACTGTCAGGCGGGGTGATGCCAGACCGCTTTCCTCCCCAAAGATGATGAAGATCTATCTGATCAACCTTGAAGAGTCGCGTCATCGGCGAGAGCTGATGGAATGCCAATTGAGGCAGCTTCAGCTCGATTATGAGATCGTACCGGCGGTCAATGGACATCGACTAGGGGAGTCCGATATCGCCACACTCTGTGTGGTGGAGAGTGTGAGGAGATATCCGGACTGGCTGACGCCAGGAGCGATCGGAGCCGCGCTCAGTCACCGCGACGCATTACGTCGCCTTGCCGAGGAGGACCGAAGGTGTGGTTTGATACTGGAGGATGACATCATCCTGCCCTCGAATCTGCCGGCAATTCTCGACCAGCTGGAATCGAGCTGCCGTGAGGACGAGTTGATCCTGTTATACTGGCTGTCGGATGAGGTTCAGCCATTCCAGAAAGAGAGCGCGGTAATGATCGACCAGCGGCATCGGCTGGCGATCAGCAATCGGCCGCAGTCGTTGTTGAGTGCGGTTGGATATGTGGTCGGAAGGAGTGTGGCCCGGAGGATTATCGAGATCAACACTCCGGTCAGGGTGACCTCTGATCTCTGGGCAAGCTTTCTTGCCGGAGGGGCGATGACGCAGATCAGATGCGTGGTGCCATCGCCAATCGGGCTTGCCAATCTCCCCAGTGATATCGGGTATGGACGGCAGCACTTTCTGCGGCGCATCAAGCGCTGGCTTGAGATAAGATTGCCACTGTTCCAGCGACTCTCCGCCCGTCGACGGGAAGAGTATTTCTCGAAGCGTCAAAAGTATACCTGGGTTTGATCAGCAGTCGTTTTACCACCTGCCAGGAGGGGGAGGTCGCGACCGGATCGAGGTTCGACCGAGACCATAATTTCCAGAGCGACTTGAATCGGAGTCGTCAGATATCATAGTATCCGACCATTGAGTCAGCCACCGTCACGGCCACCCCGGCCGCTCTGCCTCGAAAACACGAGGTGACCGATGAGCATTCTTCTGACAGCATTCCTTGTTCTGGCGGGTCTCCCTTTTGACGACCTGGACCGCGTAGCGTTCACTGGAAGGGTGACCGACCTGGCGGGGAGGGTGGTAGTCGGCGTGCGAATAACAGCGCGTCGAGCAGAGAGCGGGGCCGAGTATCTGGTGAGCAGCGATGGACGAGGGGAGTACCGGCTGATCAATCTGCCGCCGGGACTCTACGAGCTACGGGCTGAGGCAGCGGGGTTCGGTACGGTGGTTTCACGGCCAATGACCGGCGCCGGAGGCGAGATGGTGCGATTCGACTTTACACTCGGGCCCGTGCGGTTTGCCGAGGTGATGGAGGTCGTGGGTCGGGATGCGGCCATTCGCGTCGATCCGACACGAACGGTGGTCGGAACAACGATTGGAAGTGAGGAGATCGAGCGACTTCCGGTGGAGAGTCGGAATCCGCTCGACCTTGTCCATACGGTTCCAGTAGCGGCGGCGCCGGGGCTGAGTGATCGCGAACTGGCGGAGGGAGACCGGCAGGTGGTCTACCGACGGACACCGTTGGAGAACGGCATCTTTTCACTGGCGGGAGGAATGCCCTTCTCGAACAATGTGACGATCGAGGGGCTCGACAACAATGACGATCGGGAAGGGCGTGAGCGGTTCATTCCAGCACTAGCCGGGGTGGAGGAGGTACAGGTGATCGCCAACCAGTTCGCGGCGGAGTATGGTCGGGCGACAGGTGGACGTGTCAACCTCCGCCTGCGGGGTGGGAGCAGTCGTCGACACGGCGAGATCTTCAACTACTACCGTGACGCGCGGCTCAACGCGAACGGATTTTTTCGCAACGCCGATCCGGCACGGGCGCGAAGAGTTCCCTTCTTCAACCACAATCCGGGAGTGACATTCGGCGGACCAGCCGGGCGGTTGGGCTTCTTCGTGGCGTTTGAGTACGACTACATCAACGATCGGGCAGAGATCGCGGCGCTCGTCCCGGTCGGCCAAAATCCGCGGTTCGGGTTGCCGGCGCCGAATGGACCTCGGGTGAGCGCGGATCTGGGGTTCTTCGACCTCAGCCTGCGGACACCGCGTCGGAGCCAGACCTTTCAGAACCGGATGGAGATCGAGACGAGGAGGGGACACCGGATTGGTGGGCTGGTGACGCTGGCGCGGAGTGGCGACCAGCGTAGTTTTCCGGGGGGCAGGCGGATGGCTGACACGATACGGCAGACGGGGCGCGGAAGCGATTCGTGGTCGGTATCTGATCAATGGACGATCTCGGAGAGGCTCTTCAACAGCCTCCGCCTGCAGTGGTCGCGTCTTGGACCGGTTGATGGACCAGCAGGAGAGAGCCGTGGAGCGCCGGTCGTCCTGATCGAGATCGATGATCCACGGGGGAAGGAGGCCGGGCTTGACGATCGCAGCGGGACGCTTGTCGCCGGGGCGAGCAATCTCGGCGGGATGGAAAGGCGGGAGAGCCGCTGGCAGGTGCAGGAGACACTGACGGTAGCACGGGGAGATCACACTCTCCGGTCCGGGTTCGACCTTCATTCGATCGACTCCAGGTATGCAGATCTGACCGATTCGAGCGGAACGTGGAGCTTTGACTCGGTCAGCGACTTTCTGGCCAGCCGTCCAGCCCGCTACGTTCAGCGTTTTGGAACCGGCTCAAAGGTTGGAAACCTCTACGGTGGAATCTTCTGGCAGGACGACTGGCGTCGCCGACGCGGGATGACGATCGGCTACGGTCTGCGCTGGGAGAGGGAGTCGGTGGTCGATGACCGAAACAACTTCGGGCCACGACTCTCACTGGCGCTCGATCCGACCGGGAGCGGACGCGGGGTCATAAGGCTGGGGGGCGGAATCTTCTATCACCGGGCGATGCTGCGAACGGTCGACGACTTCCGGCTGACCTCCCAACGGAGGACCTTCGATACCGAGAACGCCGGAGCGGCCTTATGGCTGCCAAGGCTCGTTTTTCCACACCGCCTCTCTCAGGACGACCCGGAGCTGGCGGCAGTGCTGGTGGCGGAGAGCGGATTTCGGCGCCAGCTCGCGCCGGGGCTGCGACTGCCCGAGAGCCGGCAATTGACCGCCGGTGTTGATCGGGAGATTGGTCGCCGGGCGCGGATCGAACTACAGTATGTCCATCATCACGGTGCTTATCTTTGGCGGGAGAGCAATATCAACCTTCCGGTACTGCCAGCAGGCTATCAAGACTGGGGAGCTTTCCTGCTGGAACTGGAACTCCCCAATCGACCAGATCCGCTGACCGGGCGGCGACCATACCCGGGAAGCGCCGACCTGATCCGTTTTTCGACCAGCTCCGCTGCCAGCGAGACGGTTCGCGAAACAGGGAGAACGGTGATCACCTACGGGCTCAATTCACCATCGACAAGCAACGCCACCAATGGACGACGGACGGCGCTGGCGGCAATCAACCGGTATCGGCGCCAGCCGGATCTGACGCAGGTCGAAGAGCTTCAGGCGCGGGGGCAAAGCCGCTACGATGGCCTGACGGTCAGCCTGAGCGGGTTCGGTCTGCGGGTTGGCTACACGCTGAGCCGGACGGTCGATGATGGGGTGGTCAACACCTCCTCGCCTCTGGTGGCCGGAGATTTCCGGCGCGAGAGGTCACTGAGCCTGCTCGATGCCCGTCACCGGTTTGTCGTGAGCGGACACCGGCAGCTTCCACGACGGCTCGGTGGGCTGGCCATCGGCGCAGTCCTGCAGTTGACCTCGGGCCGGCCATTCAATATCGGCATCAATGGCAACGACCGCAATCTTGATGATGTCGGAAACGACCGGCCAGACTTCAGTGGACGACTGGATCAGATCGGCTGGCGACGACCGAGCGCGGCGCTGACCAGCTCCCAAGTCGACGATTTCAGCCTTCCGATGATTGGAACTGCTGGAAACCTGCCGCGGAACGCCGGGCTCGGTCCGGCCGTGCATACGCTCAACGTGCGGGTCTCACGCGCCATCGGCCTTGGCGCCGGATTGAAGGCCCAGGTTCTGGCCGAGGCCTTCAACCCGCTCAACGCGACCGTCTTCAGCTTTGGGGCGGAGTTTGTCGACTATGTTCCTGGCCGGGCGGGCAGCTTTCTGACCCCACGCCGGACGATCAAACCGCGTACCCTGAGGCTCGGACTGCGACTCAGCTTCTGAGCTGGCAGATCCTATGGCTCATAGTCAAGGTTCGGAGCAAGCCAGCGTTCGATCTCGGCGACCGGCCTGCCCTGACGGGCGGCATAATCTTCGACCTGGTCGCGACCAATCCGGCCAACCACGAAGTACTTCGCCTGTGGATGGCTGAAGTACCAGCCGCTGACAGAGCTGGCTGGCAGCATGGCGC
>JBEGMZ010000186.1:0-4513 GCA_041182745.1 Acidobacteriota bacterium | reverse complement strand
GGTCGCTTGCAATCCGTCCCGAATCCGCAGACATGACCCTCTCGCCAGTCAATGTCAGTTATCACTAATCATTACACAGTAGTGCAGGTAGTGTGGGTCGTATGCGACCCATACCGCCATCGTTACTTTACATTCCGCCGGCCACTACCGCTGGGTGGAATTCCTGACGAGAGCGCAGCGCTCAGATCTCAATCACTACTGGAATGATCATTGGACGCCGCCCGGTCTCGCGCTGGATGTACCGTTTCAGGTCGAGCCGTATCTTCTCCTTGATAAGAGACCAGTCGACCCGCTCCTGAAAACTGGACTGCTCGATGGTCTGAGCGATGAGAACACGGGCCTTCGGAAGAAAGCTGCCACCATCGTCGATGGCGAGGCCACGCTGGATTATCTCCGGGGTCGATTCGATCTCACCGGATGATCTGTTGATCGCGACGATTGGAACAACGATTCCATCGTAGGCAAGGTGCTTCCGATCCCGCAGCACGAGGTCATCAATTCGACCAAAGCCCGAGTCATCGATCAGGGTTCGCCCGACGCTGACTTTGCCGGTGACACGGGCGCTTGCCTCATCCAGTTCGATAACATCGCCAGCTTCAGCCAGAACGATATTGCGGCTGCTGATCCCCCACTGGCGTGCCGCTTCGGCGTGGCGGTAGAGCTGACGAGTCTCGCCGTGAATGGGAACCAGGAACTTCGGACGCACGGCATCGAACATAATCCGTAGATCCTCCCGGCGACCGTGTCCCGAGACGTGAATCCGGGCAACACTCGAATCGACAACCCGCGCGCCCTTCTTGAAGATGTGGTTCATCATTCGCGAGATCGAGCGCTCATTTCCCGGAATCTGCCGGGCGGAGATGACGACCGTATCACCGGCAAGAACATTGCCATCCTTGTGGGAGTCGACCGCCATGCGAGCGAGCGCCGACATCGGTTCCCCCTGGCTGCCAGTCACAAGAAGGCAGACCTGATCCGGCGGCATCTTCCTCGCCTTGGATGGAGTGACGAGCTGATCCTCGTCGATATCAAGGTAGCCGTGCTTCCGCGCCACCTCGACATTCCTGATCATACTGCGGCCAAGGAGGGCAACCGCGCGGCGCTGTTCAGCGGCCAGATCGAAGATGATCTGGAGCCGGTGAATACTGGTGGCGAAACAGGAGACGACGAGGCGGGCGGGAGCCTCGTCAAAAATTCGGTGCAGTGCCGGTATCACCGCCCGTTCAGATTTGGTTCGACCCTCCTGTTCAACGTTGGTTGAATCAGCGAGGAGGGCCAGCACCCCACGATCTCCATAATAGTTGAGCCTTTTCAGATCGATCGGCTCACCAAGCACCGGAGTCTCATCAACCTTGAAGTCACCGGTGTGAATGATCACCCCAACAGGTGTTTCGATCGCGAGGGCGACACAGTCAACAAGCGAGTGCGAGACGCGAATAAACTCGATGGTAAAAGGGCCGATTGAGAATGGAGCCCGGGTTCCAATGGTATGGGTCTCTACCTTGTCGACGAGATCGAACTCGACAAACTTACCTTCGACCATGCCGAGGGTAAACTCGGTGGCGTAGATGGGAACATTGGCCAGTTGGAGAAGAAAAGGGAGCGCACCGACGTGATCCTCGTGTGCGTGGGTGAGAACGATTCCGATCAGATCGTCGCGATGCTCTTCGACGTAGCTGAGATCAGGGATTGCAATATCGACTCCGAGCAGGTCCTCGTCCGGAAACATAAGTCCGCAATCGACAATGATCATCTGATCCTGATAACGGAAGACTGTCATGTTGGCCCCAAACTGCCCGAGCCCGCCGAGTGGGATGATCTGCAACCTGCTGTTAATACTTTTTTCTATCATATCTGTTTAGTAACGCAAAAAAGCGGTCATATTTCAAGCGTAGTGGGGAGGTTAACTCAAATGAGGTCAGTCAGCCGGGCAAGTTCAGCGAGGTCGAGCGTCTCGGGTCGTCGTTGTGGGTCGATGGAGGCGGCGTCAAGAAGCGCGGGGAGCCGCGCGGCTGAATCGATGGCCAGCGGTCCAAGACCAGCCCGGAGGTTATTGAGGATCGTTTTGCGCCGCTGGGCGAAGAGGGTCCGCGCCAGCAGAAGAAGGCGCGCCGGATCGGCCACCTCGACCCGTGGGGCAGTCGCGAGGCGAAGCCGAATAACACTGGAGGTGACCTTCGGAACCGGACGAAAGGCTCCGGGGGGAACATCGAAGAGCCGGCGAACCTCGGCATAGAGTTGCACCAGAACCGAGAGATAGCCATATTCCCTTCCTCCGGGAGGGGCGACTATCCGCTCGACGACCTCACGCTGCAGCATAAGCGTCATCTCGGCAATACAGTGCCGATGGGCGATCAGGTGCTGGAGCAGCGGGGTTGCGATATAGTAGGGGAGGTTGGCGACGACCCTGAAGCGACCGTCAAACGGGAAGAGCTGGCAGGGGTTGGTAAGGAGGGCATCGGCGAGAAGAAGGTTGAAGCGGGGATTCGATCCATAGAGCTGGAGGAGATGAGGACGCAGGTCCGGGTCGACCTCGAGCGCTGTGACGCGAGCTCCGGCATCGAGGAGCAGGCCGGTCAGCGCGCCTTCCCCAGGCCCAATCTCAAGGATGGGCTCGTCGGGCGCTGGATTGACCGCGTCGACGATACGTCGTGGGTAGGCCGAACCGGTCAGAAAGTTCTGGCCAAGGCGTCGTTTGGGTCGCATTATCGAGACCACCGGCGTTCAATCAAGATTGAAGAGTCCATTGACATATGCCTCCGGATCAAAGACGACCAGGTCGTCGGGCTTTTCGCCGATGCCACAGTAGCGGATGGGAAGGTTGAGTTCCCGGGCGATGGCGACGGCAATCCCGCCCCGGGCCGTACCGTCCAGCTTTGTCAGCACCAGCCCGGTAACTGGCGCCACTTTGAGGAACTCGCGGGCCTGGCTCAGCCCGTTCTGACCGGTAACGGCGTCGATGACCAGAAGCGTCTCGTGCGGGGCGCCACGAACTTCACGATCAGCGATCCGTTTCATCTTCTCTAGCTCCGCCATGAGATTCGATTTGTTATGAAGGCGGCCGGCGGTGTCGACGATCAGAACGTCAGCCTGACGAGCGCGGGCCGCATTGAGCGAGTCGAAGAGAACCGCCGCCGGGTCAGTTCCCTGTCGCTGCTGGATGAGTGGGACTCCGGCCCGCTCCGCCCAGATGGCGAGCTGGTCGGTAGCGGCGGCACGAAAAGTGTCGGCAGCGCAGATCATAACATCGTAGCCATCTGCCTTGATCCGCCGGGCGAGCTTGCCAATAGTGGTGGTCTTACCAGCGCCGTTGACTCCGACCACCATGATCACGTAAGGACGGACATCGGCCGGAGTGACCGTCTCGGAGGCGACCCCGTGCGACTTGCCGGCGTCGGTGAGGATCTTCAGAAGATGTTCGCGAATAACCCTTTTCAGCTCGTCAACATCACGCAGCGCTCGCCGATCGACCTGACGGCGCACCTCCTCGATGATTGCGAGGGTAGTCTGGACGCCAATGTCGGCTCCGATCAGCATCTCTTCAAGTTGATCGAGAGTCGCTGCGTCAATCTGCTTTCTGCCGCCGACCGCCTCCTCGATCCGACCAGCCAGGTTCTCGCGAGTGGATGAGATCGCCTGACGAAACCGCCCGAACAGCCCAGAATCAGAGCTCGCCGCTGCAGATTCATCGGCGGCATCTGTCTGCTCAGCTGTCGGTTTCTCACTGTTCTTACGTTTCCAGAATAGTCCCATATCAAATTGACCAGAATCATTCGTTGACAATAGCAGGTTATCAGTCTCCGTGGCTCAGAATCAGCTCTGCCCGCCGGCCATCCGGATAGAACCAGAGCAGAAGGGCCGAGACCAGTGGCAGAAAGGAGATCGCAACCAGGGCACTGGTAAAACCGATCGAATCGGTCAGTTCGCCGGTGAGCGGCGCCAGCATTGCGCCGGCTCCCCAGGCAAAGCCCATCATAAGCGCTGAGACGGTACTGGCGCCAAACCCAACCAGACGTTGGGCCATGACGACACTGATCGGGATTGGCAGATTGAGCATGGTTCCGCCGGCCATCAGCAACAGGTAGCCCTGCCAGCCCGGGGACAGGAGCGCGAGGATCAGCAGCGGCGGAGCCAGCAGCATGGCGGTGATTGTCACCCGCCGGGCCCCGAATCGATCGGCGAGACTTCCGCCAAAGAAGATGAAGCCGGCAAGCACCAGGCTGCGCTCACCATCGGACAGTCCGCTGCTCTGAAGTTGAAACGGAAGAAACGTCTGGATGCTGACCGAGACCGCCGAACGGAAGACCACGGCGAAGTAGAGTAGGGTGAGCGGAACGAGAACCCTCCGCAAGGCGGAGCTGAGAGGTGGCTGGTCCGGGTGCGGCTGGCGGATCTCAAGCGGCGGACAATAACGCCACATCACGATCGAGATGAGAAGCCCGGGGAAGATCGTCACCCAGCTCCGGGCAAGACCAAAGAGCGAGACGGCAATCGCGATAATCAGGGGGCCAAG
>JBEGMZ010000185.1:0-2874 GCA_041182745.1 Acidobacteriota bacterium | reverse complement strand
ACTCAGATCGATGAGAGTGAGACCCAGATGCTGCTCGGTGGTGAGAACGACGGCCGCAACGCAATCGTCGCGATTAATGCCGGCGCCGGTGGGACCGATGCCCAGGACTGGGCCGGGATGCTCCTCCGGATGTATCTCCGCTGGGTCGAGCGTCACGGACTGAAGTCGGAGATGATCGACTATCAGCCCGGAGAAGAGGCTGGCATCAAGAGTGCAACCTTTCGAGTCGAGGGCGACTACGCCTATGGCCTGCTCGCCTCCGAGGTGGGTGTGCACCGACTTGTTCGCCAGTCGCCATTCAACTCCGGGCAGAGCCGTGAGACGAGCTTCGCCTCCGTCTTCGTGACCCCTGAGATCGACGAGGATATTGAGATCGAGATCCTTGACAAGGATCTGCGCATCGACACCTATCGCTCAACCGGAGCCGGCGGACAACATATCAACACCACCGATTCGGCCGTCCGGATCACCCACCTGCCAACCGGCATTGTCGTCACCTGCCAGAACCAGCGCTCCCAGCACCAGAATCGTGATGTTGCGATGAAGGTTCTCAAGTCTCGCCTCTTCGAGATTGAACTCAACAAGAAGCGGGCCGAGAGCGACCGGCTTGCCGAATCGAAACGTGACATCTCCTTCGGCTCGCAGATTCGTAATTACGTCCTGCACCCATACCGTCTGGTCAAGGATGTTCGCACCAAGGTCGAGCGAAGCGACGTCGACACTGTCCTCGATGGTGACCTCGATGGCTTTATCCGTGAGTTTTTGAAGGAGAAGGCGCGCGGATAGGCTCTGGCAGCCCCCGGAACGGTGCGGTGATTCAGTTTCGACCGTCCTCATCAGTACAAGATTATGGTCAATAATGAAGAGATAAAGCAGCCGGATCCCTGGAACGACGGCCCCTGGAACGAGATCGCGAGCCTCGTCCTATTTGTGGTGGGGGCGGTGACGCTGGTCGCCCTGGTCAGCTACAGTTCGGCCGACAGCTCGTGGAACAATCCGCAGAACGATGACCAGATTCGCAACCTCGTCGGCCCGTTCGGTGCCAATCTGGCCGATCTGCTCTATCAGCTCTTTGGGCTGACGGCGCTTATCCTGCCGCCGGTCCTCTTCGCGCTTGGCTGGTGGCAGTGGAACGAGAAGCGTTCTGCTCTCTCCCGTCCACGAATCCTCGGCCTGCTCATGATGTTCATCGCGCTGACCGGCATTCTGACCATCATCTCCGGCAACAAGCAGCCGCGCGCCTTCCACCTCGGTGGAGCGATCGGACATCTTCTCGTTCACGGCGAACTGACCGGTCTGGCCGTCTTTCTTGGACCGATCGGAGCCGTCTTCGCTCTCGTTCTGATCTTTATGATCGGTCTGGTGATCGGGACACGGATCTCGATCGTCGGCACGTTCGTGCAGTTGAACCCGCTTGAGGGTCAGCTTGAGCGGCTCAATCAGATCGGAGGAAACTTCTGGTCGCGACGGGCCCCCCGGAGATCACCGGAACCACCGGTGGAGGAGGCGTTACCAGGTGAGCCATCCGGGCCGATCAGACCCGAGCGGACCGCGAGTCGCAGTCGTCGAGCAGTCATCGATCCGGCAGAATCGCGCGCCGTCCCTGCGGCATCCACCCCTGCCCTTCCCGTACCGCCGCCATCCCCGGTCAGGATCGAGACCCCCTACCCGAGCACTACCCCGCCGGAGGCGGCCACAACCGCCCGGCCGGAAGTGAACAGATCGACGGCCAGACGCACCACACGCAAAACCAGTCAGATCAATGACGCGCCCCCATGGCTCGATGACGGCGACACAACGGCAAGCGACTTCGACTCCGGCGGGCTCAATCCGGTCCGCTCCGTGGCCGATATGGTGGCCACGGCCTCGGTCGTCCGCCCCGAACCGGTCGACCCTGCCGAAAAGACCCGGCCACTCAAAGCGACCAAAACCCCGGCCCGACCGGTATCGAGCTACAAACTCCCGGCAACCGACATGCTGACTCCGCCGGCCCCAAGGTCAGAGATGGCCGAGACCGAGCTGCTCGAGCGGGCGCGTCAGCTGGCTGAGAAGTGCAGTGAGTTTAACGTCTCGGGCCAGGTCATGCAGATCAGCCCGGGGCCTGTCGTAACAACATTTGAGTTCAAGCCCGATCCCGGGGTCAAATACAGCCGTGTGACGAGCCTCGTCGATGACCTCTGTCTCGGGCTGAAGGCAGAGTCGATCCGCATCGACCGAATTCCCGGTAAATCGACCGTTGGCATCGAAGTTCCAAACACTAACCGCGAGATGATCCGCCTCCGCGAGGTGATCGAGTCGAGCAAGTTTACCGACAACGCCTCGCAACTGACCTTCGCCATCGGCAAGACGATCGATGGTTCGAACTATGCCGCCGACCTGGCGAAGATGCCTCACCTGCTGATTGCCGGCGCGACCGGGGCCGGTAAATCGGTGATGCTCAATGCGATTCTTGTCTCGCTTCTCTACAAGTCGACTCCTGACGAAGTGAAGATGATCCTGGTCGATCCAAAACGGCTCGAACTTGGGCTCTATGCTGACATCCCGCACCTGCTGACCCCGATCGTCACCGATCCGAAGCGGGCCAGCTACGCGCTGAAATGGGCCGTCTCAGAGATGGAGAACCGCTACAAGCATCTGGCCCTCTTCGGCGTCCGCAACATCGATCAGTACAATCGTGAAGTCTGTGGCGTCGGTGATCGCGCACGTCCAGGCCGGACCAAGGATCCTGACGCTCCGCAACCGCTTCCATTCATTGTGGTAGTGATCGATGAGCTGGCTGATCTGATGATGGTCTCCGCCCGCGATGTCGAAGAGAGCATCACCCGGCTTGCCCAGATGGCCCGCGCCGTCGGCATCCACCTTGTTCTTGCTACC
>JBEGMZ010000184.1:0-6611 GCA_041182745.1 Acidobacteriota bacterium | reverse complement strand
GCAACGTGCAGAGTCTACTACCCGCCTTCACCGTAAGTCAAGAGACGTCAACAGATTTATCACAATTTAACGTCATCCGTCTCAAAAAAAGTTCACAAAAACTACCGCCTAGCCACGGCCCTTCCGGCGTCGTTTTGCCGACACTCCGGCCTGAGCGAGGAGGCGTGAACTGACCGCACTCGATCCGGGAACAGCGGAGGCTCCAGTCTCGGTTGCCGCCACCCGGGGTGCGGTACTGTAGACCGATGCTGATCCACGACGCCCCTCCCACATGAGCATAAAAGGACTGGCAATATAGACCGTGGAGTAGCTTCCAACGATGATCCCGATAAAAAGAGCCCACGAGAAGCTCTTCAGAACCTCTCCACCAAAAAGGACCAGCGCAAACACCGTCAGGAACGTCAGTCCATTGGTGATAACCGTCCGCGAGAGGGTCTCATTAATGGCGTCATTAGCGAGCCTCTCAAGCGAGTCACGACGCCGGAAGCGGAGCAACTCGCGAATCCGGTCGAAGATGACGATGGTGTCGTTCATCGAGTAGCCGATAAGGGTGAGGAGAGCGGCGATGACGGTCAGGTTGATCTCCCACTGCATGATCGAGAAGAAGCCGAGGGTGACGAGCACATCGTGGAAGACGGCCACAACCGACCCAATCCCAAAGCCCCACGACTTAAAGCGGAAGGCGACATAGATCAGCATCCCAAGACAGGAGACGAGTGAGACGAGAACCGCTCGATTGCGGAGGTCGGCTCCTACCTGGGGGCTGACTGCCTCAACACTCTTGACGGCGGCAACACCGGTGAAGAATCCCTGTTCGAGGGAGGCCCCAATCTGCGGGTCGATACCACCAAGATTTTTAATCTCGGAGATATTGGCGATCAGCCCTCCCCGTGATTTCTCGCGATAGTCGACGATGCGAGAGGCAGTCTCCTCAGCCCGCTGGGAATCGAGCCCGGCACGCGAGGCGAGGGCGGAGGCAATCTGATCCTTCCCGAGGGCGTTCAGATCAACTCGGCCGCTGGTCGACGGATCGTTGAGGGTTGCGAGCGCGATCAGGATCTTCTGCTTGCCGATGTCGGCGTCGTCGGTCGCCTTGGCCGACGTCTCTGACTGTCCTTCCTGCCGCACAACATTGACCAGATTGGGGAGTCTGACCAGAACCTCATTCCGGGGAGGTTGCCCGATCTGGTCGCCAACCGGCTGGATCGTGACCTTTGCGGTCTCGATCCCCTGTGACCCGAGTGCCTCGCGCAGCCGCTGGACATCCGGTGGAGCGTTGAACTTGATCGTAGCCAGTGTTCCACCTGCAAAATCGACCCCGAGATTGAACGGCGAGGTGTTCTCACGGCCGTCAAGAGCGCGGTAGACCATTGAGGCGACCCCAGCCAGGATCAGCAGGGTGGAGAGGGCGAAGGCGATCAACTTCTTGCCAAGGAAATCGTAGTTGGTATTTTTGAAGATCTCGATCATAGCGATTCACAAAGATACAATCTGTTATTGTCAGCCCAATTGGCCCGGTCGAGTACCGTCAAGCCATCGGTCGAAGACTGCTGACCATCCGGCCGGCGGGCTCTCAGATGCTGAGCGACTCGGCTCGTCTTCCGCCACGGGTAGTCTGCCAGAGGAAGATCGTGCGGGAGACAAAGACGGCGGTGAAGAGATTGGCCAGCAGACCGATCGTCAGCGTAACCGCGAACCCACGGACCGGACCGGTCCCAAAGAAGTAGAGAAAAGCAGCGGAGACGATCGTCGTGACGTGGGTGTCGATGATCGTGACCATGGCCTTGCCGAAACCGGTATCGATCGATGAGGAGACCAGCTTGCCGGCCCGAAGCTCCTCTCGAATCCGCTCAAAGATCAGTACGTTGGAGTCGACCGCCATACCAATGGTGAGGATGACTCCGGCAATGCCCGGAAGGGTCAGCGTCGCGCCAAACATCGCCATGCCGGCGAGCAGTATAAATAGGTTGAGGATCAGCGCGATGACTGCGTTGAGGCCCGAGAGTCGGTAGTAGAAGAGCATCACCAGCACCACCAGGGCGAGACCGAAGAGTGAGGCGCTGATGCCCTGCCGGATGGAGTCGGCGCCAAGCGACGGACCGACGGTACGCTCCTCGAGGTAGACGACCTTGGCCGGAAGCGCTCCGGAGCGGAGAACCAGCCCCAGGTCCTCGGCCTCCTGCTTGGTGAAGTTGCCGGTGATCTCACCACTGTCGGAGATACGGCTGCGAATCGAAGGCGCCGTCTTGATCTGTCCGTTCAGCACCACCGCGAGCAGGTTGCCGATATTCTTCTCTGTCCACTGGCCAAAGCGCTCATCCGCACCCGGCTTGAGGCTGAAGGAGACACGGTAGCCGGGCCCACTCTGTCCAGGAACTCCACGCGCATCACGCAGATCAGCCCCGGTGATAACCGGTGTCTTCTCCACCACGTGAAACCCGCTGAAGACTCCGCCATCGGAACGAACTTCATTGTAGGGCAGGACTTCGCGGTCGCTTGGAATCGCGCCACCGAGCGCAGCGATCGCCTCGTCACTGTTCGGATAGAGGGTGCCGGGCGGCACTACCGCCTTCAACTCGAGCACCGCCTGTCCCTTGATCAGCTCCTTCACCCGCTCCGGATTGTCAACACCAGGCATCTGGACGAGGATCTGATGATCTTCGACCCGTCCGTGGAGCTGGATAGTCGGCTCGGCGACGCCAAAAGCATCGATCCGCTGCTCGATGATCGTCTTGGCCTGATCGGTCGCCTCGCGCCGGAAGAGATCAGCCGCCGAATTGTTGAGGTTGAAGGTGACGCTCGCCGGGCTCGATGAGGTAGAGACATCCCAGATGTCACTGCCGAAGATCGGCAGCAGCTTTTCCCGGATCTGGGTATGGGCGTCTGTCGCCTGGGTCTCAACGACGATTCGTCCGTTGGCCGGCGTCTTGACATCTGTAAAGGCGATCGTGGCCTTCTTCAACTCGTCGACCGCCTTCTGGCGATTGCCTTCGGTGATGGCCTTAATGTAGTCGTCAGCCTGCACCTGCAGAACGAGGTGAGTTCCACCGCGCAGATCAAGCCCGAGCCGGATATTCTCAGTCAGGTTCTGCCGGAGTTTCGCCGGACTGAAGAAATCACTGGCGCTCCGTTTATACTCCTTCTGTTTTGCCCACGGTCCGAAGAGAATGAGCAGGCAGAAGAGAGTCACGGCGAGGGTGGCGTAGGTGCGAATTCTGATCGTCTTTTTCATATTATTCTATTTTGCCTCTTCCCCGCCCTCCTGCAGACCGGAGATGGAGCTGCGGGCGATCTCGATGCGAACAACCGGGTTTTCGGAGATGCGTAACTGGACCGTTCGCTTGTCTTCACGAATGCTGACTATTGAACCATAGACCCCTCCGCTCGTGACGACACGATCACCCGGCTTGAGGTTGTTGAGCATCTCGTCGACCGCCTTCTGCCGCTTGCGCTGCGGAAGGATGATCATAAAGTAGAAGAGGACGAAGATGAGAACCATCGGGAGGAGCAGTCCGAATAGACCACCGCCCCCGGCTGGTGCCTGCAGAAGGATTGGAACAAACTGGTTGAACATGATCGGATACCTGAATTCTGTCCTGAACTCTGACCCCCGGTCCACTCGCCGCACGTCAGGCCGCGATACGAAAGGCTGCCAGGCGACCCTGACGGGGAACCACCGGGACGCTGCTCCCACCGGCTTCTCCGGACTAACCCGAAATCACCCAAAGCAACCGCGAATCACCCGGGATCACCCGGAATCGCTTTTATAGCACTCCAGGAAGCGAGAGCGAAATGTGGCGAATTCGCCAAGTGCGATAGATTGCCTGATTCGTCGCATGGTGTCAAGGTAGAAGCCAATGTTGTGATACGAGCAGAGAGTGGACGCCAGGATCTCTCCTGCCTGGTAGAGGTGGCGCAGGTAGGCACGGGAGTAGCGCCGACAGACCAGACAGTCGCACCCCGGATCGAGGGGCTGTTCATCCCGGGCAAAGCGTGAGTTGCGGATATTGAGACGTCCGCGGGAGGTGAAGGCCTGACCATTGCGGGCGTTGCGGGTAGGCATGACACAGTCGAACATATCGACCCCGCGGGCGACACATTCAACCAGATCGGCCGGAGTTCCAACCCCCATCAGGTAGCGCGGCTGATCGGAAGGAAGGTGCGGTGCAATATGCTCAACCGTGTCGTACATTGCCGTCTTCTCTTCACCGACACTGAGCCCGCCAATCGCGTAGCCGTCAAATCCGATTCCAAGCAGCTGTTCGAGACTGCGGAGCCGAAGGTCAGGGTAGACGCTGCCCTGCACGATGCCAAAGAGTGAGGGGGCGATGGCGGTCGAAGCGGCAGTGCCGCAGAGCCGATCAAACTCAGCGCGCGAGCGGATCGCCCAGCGGGTAGTCAGTTCGAGCGAATCGAGGGCCTGACGGTGGGTCGCCGGCCAGGGGGTGCACTCATCAAAAGACATCACGATATCGGAACCGAGAATGTGCTGGATGCGCATCGAGATCTCGGGCGAGATGAAGCGAAGTGATCCGTCGAGGTGGGAGCGGAATTCAACCCCTTCTTCCCGAATCCGACGCAGATCCCCGAGACTGAAGACCTGGTAGCCGCCGCTGTCGGTGAGCAGCGCGCGCGGCCACGAGATGAAACGATGGAGCCCGCCGAGCTGGAGGATCGTCTCGGTTCCGGGTCGCAGAAAAAGATGATACGTGTTGCCGAGAATGATCCGGGCGTCGAGCGATTCGAGCATCTCCTGCGTCAGCGCCTTGACCGTCCCCTGCGTTCCAACCGGCATGAAGACTGGCGTCTCGATCTCGCCGTGGGCGGTTCGGAGCAGCCCGCGCCGCGCGCCACTCGAATTATCCTTCTCAAAAACCTGGTAGTCGAGGCGTTGCAAGGCGCAGGGTCTACTTTCCAGCCGTCTTTTTCTGGCGGCTCCGTTGTTTGATTCGAATCGGAGTAGCGAAAAAGCCAAAGCTCTCCCGGAGACGGTTGATCAGATATCGCTCGTATGAGAAATGGATCTTTGTCTTCGTCCCACTGGTAAAGATGACGAAGGTGGGGGGGCGAATTCCGGCCTGGGTCAGGTAGAGGATCTTCAATCGATGCTTACCAGAGATGGTCGCCCGCGGCTGATCGAGATAGTCGTGAAAGAACTGGTTGAGCTGACCGGTGGTGACGCGGGTATTGCGGGCCTCGTTGGCGCGGGCGATGATCGCCGGAAGCTTGACCACCCGCTGCCCGGTCAGTGCGGAAAGGAAGATGATTGGCGCGTAGTCGAGAAACTTCATCTGCTGGCGGATCTTCTCCTCGTAGGTGTAGACGGTCCAGGTATCCTTCTCGACGGCATCCCATTTGTTGACGACAAGAATGACGGAGCGGCCCGCCTCGTGGGCATAGCCGGCGATGTTGGCGTCAAGCGCCGTCACGCCCTCGATCGCGTCGATCACCACCAGAACGACATCCGCCTGCTCGATATGCTTGCGGGCCATAACGACCGACAGCTTTTCCGCCATCTCGGCGGTTCGCCCCTTGCGGCGGATGCCGGCGGTGTCGATGAGCCGGAGCGTGATCGGGTGCTCCTGATCGTCGACCGATTCAAAGACCGAATCGACGGCATCGCGGGTGGTGCCGGGGATGGGGGAGACGATCACCCGGTCTTCACCAAGAAGCCGGTTGATCAACGAGGACTTGCCGACATTGGGCCGCCCAATGATCGCGACGCGGATCTCAGGCGGAGTGCTTGGCCCCTCATCGACGGCAGTCGGAACCAGATCGAGGACGGCATCGAGCAGCTCGCCAAGGCCCGCTGCGTGTTCGGCCGAGACCGGGTAGACTTCGAGAAAGCCGAAGCGGTAGAACTCACCGGCAAGCTGACCTACCCGGGCGGTGTCTGCCTTGTTGGCGACAACCAGAACCGGTCGATCGATCGTCCGGAGGTGCCCGGCCAGCTCCTCGTCCAGCGGGGTGACGCCATCCCGGATATCGACCACCCAGAGAATGAGGCTCGCCTCCGAGATCGCTGTCCGCGCCTGCTCAAAGATCCGTGACGGTATCAGCTCCTCGTCGTCCGGGACGATTCCACCGGTGTCGACGACGCGGAAACGCCTTCCCTGCCACTCGGCTTCACCATAGATGCGATCCCGCGTGATCCCCGGCAGATCCCCGACGATCGAGCGACGCGCTCCGATCAACCGGTTGAAGAGCGTCGACTTGCCGACGTTAGGGCGTCCGATGATCGCCACCAGTGGCGACTTCGCCTTCCCCGTATTGTCGGGCGCTGTCTTAATCTCAGGTTCATTCATAGTTGTTGGAATCAGATCCGATCTGCCTCTCCCCGGTGTTTCACCCGAACAGTTCTTATAGCCGTCAAAGCCAAAACAAATATACTACATTAAATAATGATATCAGTGAAGGCAGGGAGAAGGGCACTTGATTATCACGGGTTCTAGTTCCTGGGTGTGCGGGCCTCCGGCCCGCATACGGTAAGTATATGAGTGGGCTTTCTTAATATCCTGTCCGACCTTTTCAATGGCCTTTGTGACCCATATGACTCATTTGACCCATACGACCCATATCGACCCATACGACCCATATCGACCCATACGACC
>JBEGMZ010000183.1:0-4072 GCA_041182745.1 Acidobacteriota bacterium | reverse complement strand
GTTCGGGTGGAAGCTATCTCTACCTTCGGGAGGGCTTTGGAAACCGAACCATCGGTCGACTGATGGCCTTTCTATTTATCTGGCAGTTCATTCTGAGCGGACCGCTTGAGATTGCCTCGGGTTACATCGGTTTTGCCTCCTATCTCGGCTATCTCTGGAAGGATATGCCATCGTGGGGGCCAAAGCTGGTGGTGGTGATAATTGGGATTCTGAACATTGCCCTGCTCTATCGTCGGATTAATCACATCGGGCGGATCACGGTCAGCCTCTGGATTGGAACCCTGCTGACGACTGGAGCCGTGATATTTACCGGGATCATCCACTTCAATCCGGCGATTGCCTTCGACTTTCCTCCTGGCTCATTCAACTTTTCGATGGGCTTCCTGCTCGGACTGGGAGCGGCGACCCGAGTCGGAGTCTATGACTATCTCGGATACTATGACATCTGCTATATCGGTGAGGAGGTTCGCGACCCGGGGCGGACAATTCCGCGTTCGATCATTATCAGTGTGATCGCCGTCGCGCTGATCTACTTTTCGATTAATCTCTCGATCATCGGAGTAGTACCGTGGCGGGAATTTGTCCCGGCAGCCGAGAAGCCAGCCTCGCAGTTCGTTGTCTCCGTGATGATGGAGCGGATATATGGTTCAAAGATCGCGTCCATTCTGACGGTAATGATACTGTGGACGGCCTTCGGTTCGGTCTTTGCGTTGCTTCTTGGCTATTCGCGGATCCCATTTGCAGCGGCGCGGGATGGTTACTTCTTCAAAGTCTTTGCGCGACTCCATCCTAAAGGCAGCTTCCCGTACGTCTCGCTCGTCACGATCGGAGCCATCTCGATCCTGTGCAGTTTTCTTCCACTCGGCATTGTGATCGATGTCCTGATCGCCTCCCGGATCATCATCCAGTTCATTGGACAGATCTTTGCGGTCACACTCCTTCGACGGCATGCACCGCAGATGGAACGGCCATACCGGATGTGGTTCTACCCCCTGCCGAGCCTGCTCGCCTTTTTCGGCTGGGTCTTCGTCTTTGCCACATCGGGGAGGGAGGTCATACTCTTCAGTCTGGCGGCACTGGTGCTAGGTGTGGTTGGGTATCTCGGTTGGGCGGTCAAGACCGATCGCTGGCCCTTTGCCGAAACCGGAGAGGGAGAGAAAGGCGTCGGCTGAGTGCACCAAATGGTCGAGTCACTACACCTTTCGGGTCGGATATCGACCGGACGGTCTGACACAGGTCAGGGTTGAAGGTGCAAAGGTCTCACCCCCACCCGGCTTTGGGGTCTTGCTGTCGCAGGCGGGTTTCTGCCGTGGGCACTGGTACGGGGATTGCGTTCTCCACTTTGACTATTTGAACGGGAAGGTGTCTATGATGAGCGGCAGGGCTAAGTTATGAAACAGGAGATAGGTGGAGGATGGAGGGAGGCGGCAATCATCATGCTGTCGGCGGCGCTTGCGACCGGGCTGGGAATGGGTCTGCCCGTCGGAGCTCAGGAAGGGCCACGGGACAAGCCGACCGAACGGCCACGGGAGCGTGAGAAGCTTGCACCGCGCCAGTGGCGTCCACTGCCTCCAGTCGATCGATCCACAACGCCCTTTCCCCGGGCTGGAACACGTCCACCACGTCTACCGGCTCCGGCTTCACCTGGTCCCTTCGGTGAAGTACGCCCGAGAGGGCTGCCACGCCCAAATGGCCCAAATGGCCCAAATGGCATGGGTGCGGCTCGCCCGGTCCGACCTGAGCCTCCGGGTGATTCTCCCCGTGAGACCTGGTCGCCAGGGGGAGGCCGGCCACGACCTCCTTCAGCCAACGGAAGCCGGATGGAGGGCGGAGGGTCTGAACAAACGCCGGGGTTCTCACGGCGTCCGCCGCGCCCCTTTGGCCCGGGGCGTCCGCCGCGTCAGTCGCCAGAGCCGAACCGGCCATAGAACAACCCGGTGCATCCGGTCCAATGATCGGTACACTCGGGTCGCTCAGTCCCTGTCCGCGAGTCTTACTAGGCCGGACAAGAGAGGCCGGCACCACGGGGTCAGGTTGCCTCCCGGGGCTGCCGGCACACTGGAGTCCTCGCGGACCCAAATCCCGTCGTGATCAGCTCGCCTTGGCCGCTGCCTGCCGCTTCGCAAGGCGCGCCCGCTTCAACTGCTTGGGGTTCATCCGCGTCTTGCCACTTGTTCCACGACATATCTTGCCTCGCTTGGAACGCTTATCACCTCGACCCATATTGTTCACCTCCTGGAATGTTAAAAGTTCAATACCAGCCAACGCTGGAGTTTCAGCGCTGATCAGTATATGGCAGCCAGCTTGTAAGTGCCATCCCGATGGACAATCTGCCTTTCATTCACCAGCTTCTCAAGATGGGCAACTACCGTCAGCTCAGCCAACTGGTGGAGAGCTGGCTCAACTCCGGCATAGACCTGGGAGACAATCGCCGCAGGTCGGTCAACCCCCTCGGCCACCGCCGCGAGAATCTGACTTTCACGCTCTGCGCGGTGATCGAGGTACTGCTCGATCCTCTCACGCGGGGTTGCCACCACCGGGCCATGCCCCGGCATGAGGGCAGTCAGGCGGGGCAGATCGAGATAACGACGGAGTGATGCCAGATAGTCTGACATGTTACCCTCCGGCGGAGCGATGACAACCGTACCAACCCCAACCACGCAGTCACCGGTAATCAGCGTCCCGGTTCTCTCTTCATAGAAGCTGAGGTGGCCCCTGGCATGCCCTGGAGTCCAGAGTGCACGCAGCCTCCATTCGAGTCCGGTCTGCTCTTCACGCAGGACTAGCAGATCACCATCCTCGATCAGCCGGTCGATTCGGATCTCACCTCCGATCGCCCCGGCCGTCAGCCGATGGGTCGCCACCGGCAGATTGTAGCGTTGAGCAAGGTGGGTTACGCCACCGATATGATCCGGATGGAGGTGGGTGATGATGATCTCACGTGGCCTCCGCCCTGCGGCAAGAAAGCGGTCGACTATCTGGTCGAGACGCTCCTGCTGGTCAGGATAGGGTGAACCGGGATCGATGATGACCAACTCATCACCGCCAACGATCAGGCAGTTGGTGTGAGTAGCCGGTGGTATGGTCGGCGTACGGAGCGGACAGAGATAGATCCCGTAGCGCATCTCGACCCGCGACTCAAGATGATCACGCTCGGCCTGACCGACCCTGTGCATCCGCGCCGTAAAGTCATCTACCCCATCGGCCAGCGCCTGGAGCGCCGCAACGATTGGAGTGACGATCAGCACCTCACCGTCGACCCACTTTCGGAGTGCCTCAGCCGGACGGAGCCACTCTCCATCCTCAAGCTCACCGGGTAGCACCTCGGTCTCCTGGCCAGCCGGAAGCCAGGCGGCGTAGAATCTTGTGTCATATCGACGCGGCAGTGCCGCAGGTGTCACCCAGCGCGGTGCCTCTTCCAGAAGTGCGGCGTCGAGGCGGAGATCCTCCTGGTCGAGCAGCTCTCCAAACCCAAGCCGTCCCGTGCACAAAGCTTCACGCAGTTCGCGCCTCTGGGCTGCGGCAAGCCCTTCGACGCCAGCCGCAATCAGCACCCCTGTCTCCTCAAACAGTTCGCGAATGGCGACGACTCGCATCACCGAGTCGTCGCCTCCGGCGGCGTTCAGGATTGGCACCTCGTGATCAGCGTCATCAAGCTTCCCTCCGGGGAAGGCGTAATATCCGGCCATAAAGGCCAGCTTACTCGAACGGCGCACCCAGAAGACCTTCGGATCGGTCGGGTCGCGGAGCAGAATTACCGCCGCTGCGTCTCGCGGTACTGCCGGTGGCTGCCCCCTATGAGTCATCGCCATTCTCCCTGCCTTTCTCCCACCTTTCCCATACCTTTCGCTTGACCTTCTCTTGCGCTTCTCCTGCCTTTCCCCAGCAGACCCATCGATCCAAGATGGATGAAGCCCGGAGGGGCCGCGCAGCTTCGTACCGCCTCTGAGAGAGTTTTACCCAGATTTAAGGCTCTATACGGATCTTTTTCAGCATCAGTTCAGCATCAGTTCAGCATCGGGGTCGACCGGTCAGCCCTCTTTCCCGCTCCCAGACCATCACAACCCATCAC
>JBEGMZ010000182.1:0-2809 GCA_041182745.1 Acidobacteriota bacterium | reverse complement strand
GTTGGAATGGAGCCCGCTCCGATTCAGGATTGCACCTTCAGTTTCAGTTGCCGAAGCTGCTCTGCCTGCGGCAGACCCTTGTAGAACGGATCGAGCGGGAAGCAGCCTGAGATCAGCCCGTTGCGTGGACCGGTTGTGCAGTCACTGAAGGTGCGGCAGACCTTTTTGGACTGGAGAGGACGTCCGGCGATGACATCCGCCGGCAGATCAGGGTAGGAGAGTACCATGCGCCCGAGGCCGACGAAGTCGACCTGCCCGGTTCGCACATAGTGCTGCCCCACATTCGGCAGCCAGTCCTGCAGATAGGTGTAGCCGGAACCGACGACGCACATCTCCGGAAAGCGCTCTTTGAGATGGCTGGTCACGCCAATCTGGCGGGCCACACCGACCAACGGATCCTCCGGTGGCTGGTAACCATCCGAGGGAGGGAACATTGCCGGGCGCTGGATGTGCGGATTGTAGTATGGGCTCCCGGCCGTTACGCAGACAAGTCTGATCCCCAACTCCTGGAGCAACTCGAAGAACCGGCAGGTCTCGGTCAGGTCGATCCGCAGGGGGTCGGCCGGATCGTTGCCGAAGCTGTACTCGTAGCGTCCCTCGAAGCTCTCCGGAACACCGCGTTTATCCTCACCCATCCGAAAGGGGAGCATATCGAAGGCACTGACGCGGACACCGAGCAGCAGACCTGGGGCATCGCGCCGGATACCGGCAACCATCTCGCGCAGGAATCGGGTGCGGTTCTCGAAGCTCCCACCGAAGCGACCACTCCGGGTCATGGCACTCAGAAATTCGTGGCCAAGGTAGCCGTGACAGTGTTTAAGGTCGACGAATGCGTATCCGGCCTGCCACGCCAGTACGGCCCCCTTGACAAAATCACCGATCAGATCATCGATCTCGTCATCGGTCAGGCAGGCATCTTCCGACGTGATGCCGAACTTGCGATCCAGCAGCGGATGGTGATAAACAATCTTCGGCTCGAGCTTTGACTTCGAATTGGGACGGGCGAAGCGACCCGAATGGGTCAGCTGGAGTCCGATTAGCAGATCTTGCGCCGCCTCTTCCCCGAAGCTCTCCTGATGAGCTTCGATCAGAACCCGACGCAGTCCCTCGATCTCTCCGATCGTCGACTGGTTGAGCATCAGCTGGTTCGGATTGGCGCGCCCATCGTGCCGGACGGCAACCGCTTCGCCACCCCAGATCAACTTGGCACCGCTGTGACCAAAGTTCTTCCAGCGTCGTGTGGTCAGCTCGGTTGGTCGACCGTCCTCGGTTCCATCCCAGCCCTCCATTGGCAGGATACAGAAGCGGTTGCCGATCCGCATCGCGCCAAGCTCATACTGCTGACCGAGCGGGGACCCGGCTCCCGATTCGACCTCCGGATCAAACCGGAGTTCCGCGCCAACTGCAACCAGGTAGCGCTCAAACTCCTCCGCCGATTTCAGTGCGGCGACCCGACGATAGCTCTGTTGACTCATCTCTCTGCAGCTCTCCTGTCTCTTCCGGCTTTGTTTTAGATCGATCTGCGGCAGATCGGCGGTTGCCGATCGCCTTTGATATCCTTGATTTTGATATCTTTGATATTGATATGTGGATGTCCCGCCTCCTCAAATGAGACTGAGGTTCAACCCCTCGCGCCAATTTACGGGAGGTTTCAGCGTGGGCGAAGTTCAATCGCATTGCCATCCGGATCGCGGAGGAAGAGTTGCGGCTGACCGCCGCGCCCACTCCCGTGCCCCACCTCGTATCCGAACTCAAGCAGTAACCGTTCGGCCTCCGCAAGATCTTCGACCACCAGGGCGAGATGACGATCCCGTCGCGCCGGGTCGTGGTGCCCCGGCATCGTTTCAACACCCAGCAGGTGCAGCTGACGTCCCTCCCCAAGGTCGTACCAGCAACCTCCAAAGTCGAAGTCCGGCCGCCGGAGTGACTTCAATCCGAGCACCTCTTCGTAGAAACGACAGGCCCGTTCAAGGTCGGTCACGAGTATCCCGGCGTGATGGAATCCAAGGATCTTTATTGACATCACTTCACCCTCTTCAGGTAGACTCTCTGGTCAGGCGGGTTTCGCGCCAAAACGCAGGTGACAGGGTAGCCCGACCGGGACATTCGGGCAAGTCCGAGCCGGCTCTTTCCGCCGACGGACGCGGGGCTGATGAGGGCATTGGCAGACATATTTTATCGGATTCGTTCGTTCTGGTCGCTCCACCGCCTGGTCAGACCAGCGTAGGGCGACCAAAGAAAGTGGAGATAAGATGTGGTGGGAGGAAGTATGAATCGAAAAACCGGAATCGGGCTGGCTGGAGTCGGGATGATCGCCGGAGTGCAGGCGGAGGCGATAAAACTCCTCCCTGAAGCCTCACTGGTCGCCGTCTGTACCCGTGACACCAGCAGGGGGCGGGAGTTCGCGGAACGCTACGGAGCGACACCCTACACTGATTACCGCCGCTTTCTCGCTCACCCCGGACTTGATCTGGTCAGCATCTGTACCCCGAGTGGAACCCATGCCGATCTTGGTATCGAGGCTGCCGCTGCCGGGCGGCACGTCCTGGTCGAGAAGCCGATCGAGGTCAGCCTCGCCCGCGCCGATGCTCTGATCGAGGCCTGTGATCGATACAAAGTCAGGCTTGGTGTGATCTTCCAGAGCCGATTTCTGCCGGCGGTCCGGGCGATCAGGCAGGCCGTCGATGAGGGACAGCTTGGCCGTCTCATGCTGGTCGATGCTTTTGTCAAGTGGTATCGCGAACCTGGCTATTACGCCGCCGACTCGTGGCACGGCACCCTCGCACTCGATGGTGGTGGGGCCCTTATC
>JBEGMZ010000181.1:0-3310 GCA_041182745.1 Acidobacteriota bacterium | reverse complement strand
CTCATCGGTCGATCTGATCTACTGCTGCCACATGCTCGAGCATTTGTCGAGGCCGGATGCCGGCCGGTTTCTCCGTGAGTGTCACCGCGTTCTGAAGCCGTCGGGTAGCATCAGGATCGTTGTCCCTGACATCCGGAAGCTGATCGATTCGTACCTTGCCGCCGGCGATGCCGATCATTTTATGGAGAGCTTATACATTCTGCCTGCCGGGTCGGAAGGCCCCTGGCACCGGTTGAAATGTCTGATCGTCGGAGGCCGGCTCCATTTGTGGATGTACGACGCAGAGTCGCTTCGAGCGCTGATGCTCAGCGCCGGCTTTCCCAGCCCGGTCACACTTCCTCCCGGCATTACAACGATCGACAATCTCGAGGGAATCGATCTGAACGAGCGGTCGGAAGAGAGCCTCTATCTCGAGTCGGTGAGGGGTGGCTGAAGGGATCTGCTTGTTCCCTTGCTGCCGCGCAGAAGATGGAGACACGCCGTGAAGAGTGAAAGTGAGGGTCTTTCCAGCTTGTCCGGATACATACAGGTCGTCGTGGGGCAGGTGCGGCGTCTGAAGAGTATGATCGGGACCGGACAGTCCGATCCCTCGGTACGGGTGGATCGGTCAACGGAGCGGTACCGGCGGGTTGTCCTGACCGCGACCGGCTCACTTGCCGCGCGCGGAGTGACGGCACTGACGATGCTCGTCTCGGTCCCGTTGACGGTCGGATATCTTGGGGCTGAGAGATACGGGATGTGGATGACGATCAGCTCGCTGATCACCTTCTTCAGTTTCGTCGATCTTGGAATTGGGAATGGGCTGGTAAACTCGATCGCCGACGCGCGGGGTGGGGATGACCGGGAGAAGGTGGCAAAGGCGGTCTCCGGATCATTCTTTCTGTTGCTGGGGATAGCACTGCTGCTTCTGGCCACGGCCGGAATAGCCGCTCCCACCATCTCTCTGGTTCAAGTCTTCAGGGTTACCTCAGACCTCGCGGTTAGTGAACTTGGACCATCGGTAAGCATCTTTCTGGTCTGCTTTCTGCTCAACCTCCCGTTGAGTGTCGTCGAGAAGGTGCGGATGGGCTATCAGGAGGGGTTTGCCAACAGCGTCTGGCAGGTGGCAGGGAGTGTTGGTGGTCTGCTGCTGGTTCTTCTCGCCATCAGGCTGGAGGCCGGGCTGCCGTGGCTGGTAGTGGGAATGGCGGGGGCTCCGGTTCTCGCGATGGCCGGAAATGCGTTCCACCAGTTTTGCTACTTTCGGCCCTGGTTACGGCCCCGATATGGTCTCGTGGATCGGGCGACGCTGCTCTCCCTCGCCAGAATCGGCAGCCAGTTCCTGGTCATCCAGCTGCTGACGGCGGTCGGTCTGGCGAGCGACAATCTGATCATTGCCCAGATCGAGGGGCCGGAGGAGGTGACGGGCTACGCGGTTGTTCAGAAGCTCTACTCACTGGCGCTGTTGCCACAGTTTCTGGTTGCGCCGCTCTGGCCGGCTTTCGGTGAAGCTCTTGCGCGCCAGGATTATGCGTGGGCGCAGCGAGCGCTTGTCCGGTCGGTAACCCTCAGCGTTCTGCTGGCTTGCCTGATCGCGATACCGCTCTTCTTCACCGGTCGGTTCATAATTGCGAGCTGGGCCGGAACAGACCTGATCCCTTCGCCGCTTCTTCTGGGGGGATTCACCTGTCAGATGATACTTGGCGCCTATGGTGGAGCCATGACCGCCTTCCTCAACAGCAGTCAGGCCCTCCGACGGCAGACCTGCTTTTATGGGCTCGCGGCGGTGACGGCGATTCTGTTAAAAATTGCGCTGGTCACCAGATGGAAGACCGCTGGCGTGGCCTGGGGCACGGTGGTCGCCTTCGGACTTTTCTACGCGATACCGGCCGGGGTACTCGCCCGCCGCGTGCTGCGGCAATCGTGATCCGCGAAGGCTGGCCGAAGGGGAGAGGACAAGAGATGAAGAGATTTATGCGGAGGCTCGCCGTCAGGCTCTACGTCGTAACCCGGAGATGGCTCTATCGATGCCGCCAGACGATTGGACAGCCGGTCACTTTCCACGTCGCTGAGTCGATCCGGATCAAGCTTTTCCCGGAGGGGCAGATTGCTGAACTGCTCTACACATCGAGATTTGAGCGGAGAGATCTTGAACTGGTCTCACGGTTTCTCCGTCCCGGGATGAGAGTGATCGACGTTGGCGCCAACATCGGACTCTACACGATCCTCGCGGACAGATGTGTCTCTCCGGACGGTCGGGTCTGGGCATTTGAGCCATCGGGAGAGTCGAGGGCAAGGCTGCACCGCAACCTTGGACTCAATGGTGTGACGACCGTCCACACGATCGGCGCCGCGCTTTCGGACAAGGCGGGAGGAGAGCTTGCACTTGCCCGCGATGCGGGCAGGGGTGATGGTGAGCGCTTCCTGGTTGATGGTCGCGCTGGTCTCCACGCTGTTGGCGAAAGTGATGTTGAGCTGGTGCCGGTAACGACCCTTGACGATCATTTCTTCGCGCCGGATAAGGATCTGGAAAGGATCGATTTTATGAAGATCGATATTGAGGGTGGCGAGCTGGCCGTCTTCAGGGGGGCACGCCGGCTTTTGACCATCAACCGTGACCTTGTCATCATGTTCGAGAGTACGCCGGCCAACTCGGAGCGTTACGGGTATCGACAGGAAGAGCTCTTCGAATTTTTGCGCGGATTGGGTTACAGGCTCTTCTTCTGGGACCGCGAAGCTGCGGACTGGGCCGCCGACGAAGGCCGGTTGAAGCAGGCCGGCAATATCTGGGCGACCCGGGAGCAGGTGTTTCTGCCCCGGTGGGAAAAGGCGGCCTGATGAAGGAATGGAGTGCCGGGGCAGGGAACTGGCCACGAATATCGATCGTCACCCCGTCGTTCAATCAGGCGCGCTATCTCGAGCGAACGATCAGGAGCGTGCTCGATCAGAACTATCCCAATCTCGAATATATCATCGTTGACGGGGGCAGTTCGGATGGGAGTGTTGAGATCATCCGCCGCTACGCAGATCGGATATCGTGGTGGTGCAGCGAGCCGGATGGTGGTCAGTCGGACGCGCTCAACAAGGGGTTCCGGCGGGCGACCGGAGAGATAGTCGGATGGCTCAACTCGGACGATCTCTATGGTCCAGCGACGCTCCACCGCGTTGGAGACCATTTTCGGTCCCATCCGGCCACGAGGGTTCTGCACGGCAGCCTTCATATTATCGACGCCGATGATCGCCTGATCGATGCTTTCTGGGCGGGTCCCTTTGGCAGATTTCAGCCGCAATATATTTTTCACGTGGGGCTCAACTTTCACCAGCAGACGCT
>JBEGMZ010000180.1:0-3067 GCA_041182745.1 Acidobacteriota bacterium | reverse complement strand
GCCTCCATCAGACCCAGTGCCGTCCGGCGTGGGTCGTCCGGAACGAGGTGACCACGCGCGAACTCTGCAATCCGACCATTCCCCGGAGCATAATCGGTCGGGGCGAGAAAATCGTATCGATCCAATGGTGGCAGTAACTGGAAGTCCGGCCGAAATGATGCCGGCGTCTCAACATCACTCGAGGCGGTCACCACCACCTCGTCGTGTGACTGGAGCGTGTCGAAATGGTGGACGGTGTTCCCGTAACGGTCAACATAGCTCATCACCTCACCACGTGGCTCGGTCACCAGTGAAAAGCGATATGAACGCTGTCCGGCCGCCTCAAGTGGTCGTAACCGCATCTCGGTGTAGGCCTCGTTGATCAACTCGGAGTACCGGAAGACAGTGGTATGCCTGATCTGTAATCTCATCGTGAAAATGGATTCCTGTTGGTGATGCCTACTGCTGCTGCTGCGCGGGCTGCTGCGTCCGACCCGGCAGGATGACCTGAGTGTTGAAGAATGTCCGGGTGATCTCGTCCCCGACAAGATTGATCCGCAGCAACAATCCGTCAAGGAAGGGGTGCATCCGTTAGTCGAGGATCTCTTCGATATTGAGGTACTCGAGATCGGCGCAGATGCGACCAATCTGTCGCTGTGGATTGTTGAGCTGGTGAGACTGCCGAATCTGCTCTCCACCAACATTGCCCGAGATCGCATTGATCGATCGGAGTGCCCGGCTGAGACAGAAGCCGACGGCGCGTGGGAATTCCTGGTCGAGCAGCAGGAACTGTGCGACCCGTCCCGGCTGGAGCATCGCTGCCCCAGTCTTGCGAAAGGCCTCAAAGGCACTGCACGATCGCAGCAGAACGATCAGCTGCAGCGAGGCTTCCGGGCCTTCCGCCAGCTGGTTGACCGCCGCATATTTGACATCCAGCGTCCGGATCGTCTTGTCACCTCGCTCCATCATCTTGCCCAGCTGAATGAACTCGTAGCCATCACCGTGTGTCATCGTCTCGGCGGTGATACCCTGGAAAGCCCACGAACCGTAACGAATCTGATCAAAGAACTCATATGGCCCGCTCCTCCCGGTCTCCTCGCGATCAAGATCACGCACCAGAAAGTAGAGTCGGTTCAGATTCTCCCACATCTCACTGCTGATCTGCTCCCGCACGCTCCGCGCATTTTCGCGCGCCAGCGTGATGCAGGTGGTCACGGCGTTTGGATTGTCTGGATTCCACAGCAGGAACTCACAGACGTTCCGGGCATTATACTCCTGATAGCACTGGCGATAACGTTCCTCATCGCCCGTGATCGCAATGATCGGCTGCCAGGCCGACTCTGCCGTTTCAACCGGCGCATCGAGAAGCGAGTGAAAGTTGACCGTCAGAATACGCGTGATGTCTTCTGCCCGCTCGACATACCGCGACATCCAGTAGAGCGCGTCCGCTACGCGAGATAACATAGATTATTGCCCGTCCTTCATCATTCGGTTACCGATCGATCCGGCTGCTTCCCCAGCACCCACGTATCCTTGCTTCCACCGCCCTGGGATGAGTTGACGACCAGCGATCCCTTTCGCAGGGCGACCCGTGTCAGCCCGCCCGGCACGATCCGCACCTCTTCACCGCACAGAGTGTATGGACGGAGATCGACGTGGCAACCATAAAGCTCACCGTCCTGGTAGGTTGGGTGGCGGCTCAGACTGATTGTCGGCTGGGCGATGAAGTTGCGCGGCGCACTCCTGATCAGTTCGCGGAATCGTTCCCGCTCGGCCCGCGTCGATTGCGTTCCGACCAGCATCCCGTATCCCCCGCTCTCGTTGACCGACTTTACCACCAGCGTGTCAAGGTGGTCGAGAATGTACTTCCGATCCTCATCCCGCATCGCGAGGTAGGTCGGTACATTCCTCAGGATTGGCTCCTCGCTGAGGTAGAACCTGATGATCTCCGGGACGAAGGCGTAGACCGCCTTATCGTCGGCGACTCCGGTCCCGATAGCGTTCGCCAGCGTCACATTGCCGGCCCGGTAGGCGTTGAGCAGCCCGGCCACTCCCAGCATGCTGTCCGGATTGAAGGAGAGCGGGTCGATGAACTCATCATCGATCCGCCGGTAGATCACATCGACCGGCTTCAGTCCGCGGGTCGTTCGCGTGTAGACGTGGTTGTCATGAACTACCAGATCGCGTCCCTCAACGATCTCGATCCCCATCTGCCGCGCGAGGAAGGTATGCTCGAAGTAGGCGGAATTGTAGATTCCTGGCGTCAGCAGTACGACGGTCGGATCGGGCATGTCGTGCGGAGCGACCGAGCGGAGCGTCGCGAGCAGCTCCTGTGGGTAGTGTTCGTTCGGGCGCACCTCGTACTTCTGGAAGAGGTTCGGGAAGGTTCGCTTCATCGCCTGTCGATTCTCGAGCATATAGCTCACACCGGATGGCGACCGCAGGTTGTCCTCGAGCACCAGGTACTCCCCCTTCGCGTCACGCACCAGATCACTGCCGACAATGTGTGCGTAGACCCGACGGGGCGGGTCGATTCCGATCATCTCCCGCCGGAAATGCTTTGCCCCGAATATCAGCTCAGGCGGGATGATACCTTCCCGGATGATCCGCTGCTCGTGGTAGATGTCATACAGAAAAAGATTGAGCGCCGTCACTCGCTGCGTCAGTCCCCGCTCGAGCTCATCCCACTCCGCCGCCGGGATTATTCGCGGGATCAGATCGAACGGAAAGATCCGCTCGATCCCCTCGTCGTCCTTGTTGTAGACGGTGAAGGTAATTCCCTGATACAGAAAAGCGATGTCAGCCTGTCTTCGCCGTTCCTCGAACGATTGGCGCGAGAGGTCACGCAGTTGCTCGTAGATCGGCTGGTAGTGGCGATGCGGCGTGCCGTTGCGCGCGAACATCTCGTCAAAGAAGTCGCCGATCTCGTACTCGTTCTCGAGCAGCCAGGGTCTCCGGTCAGATTGTTCCGTCATAAAATCGATCCGCTCCCGGCAATGGGAGCAGCCCCCGACAATGGATGATGATGGTCGAAGCGTCAGTTGATGGAGTGTCGTCGATAAGTCAATAAGTAACGTCAGGGTAACGA